>JAITAN010000190.1 GCA_031284105.1 Treponema sp.
CCGTTTCAATCTAGATTACATGCCAATTTCCAAATCTTTGCGGCAAACTCCGCCATTTACACCCGTTCTCACACCGATAGATGAGCGCGTTGAGCAGCGTTCGAGTATCTATCTTGACCTGTCCCCGCTGCTTCGGCAGCAATCCCTTTATCACTTGATAGTGCTCTTCTGTTAGTTCCATACTTATTTTATCTGCTTTTTCTTCTCTTTCCTTTAGTGTCAACACGCCCTAGTATGTAAAAAAAGTAGAAATCGTTGTAGCAGATTTTTACTTCGCATAACAGGACTGTTTACGCTTCACCGCAGTAGCGGCTCGGGGTTTCGTTCGCCTAGGTCATTCCGCTACGCTTCATTCCCACGGCAAACCTCCGCCACAGTTTGTCGGCCCTGGAAACACTACGTGTTTCCTTATCCGGGCCGCCAAACCGTCATATACAGCCGGAATGTATATTTACAGAACGTTCATTTGCCGGATCGTCATATAAAACAGCAGCAAAAGCAAGTTATGGATGGACGCTATTATTTCGAAATACATGGTCTAACATAGACAGCACAAGCGTTGAATAAAAACAAAGGAGAAATCTTAATTATGTATTCTTTACAACGAACATTCCGTTACTCATACCACAATGCGGTTCTCTATCTCGTCGGTATTAATGTACTGGTTTTTGCTCTGCAAAACGTTTCCCCCATGCTTACGTACTACCTTGCGCTTATTCCGGGCGCGATCCTGTCCGGCTGGATGTGGCAGTTTGTTACCTACATGTTTACTCATGGAGGAGTTACCCATATTCTGTTCAATATGCTGGCGCTGTTCATCTTTGGGACGCAAGTTGAACGGCAAATTGGAACAAAGGAATTCCTTGCGTACTACTTTGCGACGGGTATTTTAGCGGGGGTGTTTTCCTTTGCGGTCTATTTTTTCACCGGGACCAATGTAATACTCCTCGGGGCATCCGGTGCGGTTTTTGCGGTGCAGCTTGCTTATGCCGCCCTATTTCCCCGCTCGATCATGTACGTGTGGGGCATATTGCCGCTTCGTGCGCCGGTCATGGTACTGGGTTTCACCGCTTTGGAAGTGGTATTGTCAATCACCGGCTCGCAGGGCGATGTTGCTCATCTGACTCATCTAGCGGGTTTCGGCTTCGGCTGGCTTTATTTTCTCATCCGGTTCGGCAGGAATCCGTGGACCATGTTTAAGAACGACGCCTACCGTTAGAGGCGTTCATTCCCCCCTGCGGATGTCCCCGTCTGCTACGAAAAAGCCGTGCGTTCTTTTTCCAGCGCGGCCAGAATAAAGGGACCTACGCCCTTAAAGTCGTCTTCGATTACGGGTTCACCGACATAATAGGCAAAGGAGCCGTCGCGGTAGGGTTCGCCGCCGAGACCGGCGACGCTGCAAATGCCGGTTACATGAAGCCCTCCGCCTGCATCCTCACGGATGCGGCTCATGAGGCCTTTATACGCCAGAGCAGCGCCGGCTTTTGTTGTTTCCGTTTGATCTCCCGCATAGCCCTTGTTGAGCATTTTATAGAGAAAATAGGTGAACATAGCGGAACACGATGTTTCAAGGTAATTACCTGCGCGATCCCCGCAATCGAGGATTTGATACCAAAGACCGCTCTTCTCATGTTGATAACGCAAGAGCGGGGCTATGAGGGTTTTGCTTATGTCGAGCAGGGGTTTTCGATACTGCGGAAATTCTTGCGGAATGAAGTCGAGCGTATCGACCAGCGCCATACAGTACCAGCCCAAAGCTCTGCCCCAAAAATGCGGAGAACATCCGGTTTCGGGATTAGCCCACTTTTGAGAGCGGGCTTCATCCCACGCATGATAGAGAAGACCCGTGTTTGCGTCACGGGCCTTTGACGCCAAAAGAACAAATTGACGGATAATATCATCGCCGTCTGCGGTATACGCGTCCTTATTAAAGGTTGCCGCGTATTGCGCATAAAAAGGCCCGGCCATGTAAAGTCCGTCAAGCCACATCTGATACGGGTATATTTTCTTGTGCCAAAATCCGCCCGCGTTTGTCCGCGGTTGCTCTTTAAGTTGTTTCCGCAATAGTTCTAGAGCCTTCCGGTACCTCTGTTCGCCGGTTTCGGCGTAAAAAACAAAGAGGAGCTTCCCCATATTTATTTGATCAAGGTTATACTCACCCTCGCGATAGCTTACAATGCCGCCGTCTTCCGTGATCATGGTATCAAGCATGGACTTTGCCCAAGCCGTATACGCGGGTTTATTCAGAAAAATACCCGCGTTGTATATGCTTTGCAGCGCCAGTCCATGCTCGTAATGCCATTTTACCTGTTCAGGCGCATACCGTTTCATCATGGATAAAGCCATACGTTCAAAAACAGGCGTTATTTTATCAATCATATCATCCGTCTTTTACGTCAAAAGTTACTTTAAATAATTACTGTCGTTGGCTGTCTGAATACCTTTTTGATCCCATTCCAAACCGCCGAGTTTGTCAAATTCTGCAACCCACGCGCTCCAGTTCGCTCGCGTCAATTCTCGTCTGCCGGTAAGGAATTCGACAACTCCCTGTTCATAGAAACGCTTTAAGTCGGCATTCGGCGCCGGCAGTGTATCCGCTCCAATCGCCGGAGTCCACGAACGCTTCTGCATATCACGAAGCACGGTGAGGGCGCTCATGGTTTTGCCGGAAGTTGCGGTCTTATAAGTAGGATAGCGTGCCAAAAGCTCAACCTCACCATTGTAGTAAACCATGTTTCGTAATTGTGTGTAAGGCTGCATTTCCGGTTTTGAATAGCCTTTGTCCGGATCCGGAATACCGTCAACCGTGGGGACGCCGTCTGCGTTAAGCGTATAGTTCACATCCTTTTCGCCCCAACCCAGCAGGTAATACCCCTCGTCTGAGGACATCCACTCCAAAAGCCGTGCAATGGCGGGACCTTTACCGGCTTGTGCCGCTTTTGTTGATATAGCATAGATCCGGTAGCCCTGACTATAAACGCCGGCGGAAAGTTTTCCGCCGGGTCCTTTGGGAGGATCAATGACAATCCATTCGCCATCGGGGAAGTTCTTGTCAAAGGGGGCATAGTTCGATTCTGCAGCATACGCGGCATTTTGTTCACGCATAATACCGAATCGTCCTTGCTTCCATGCCGCACGGAAATCATCTTTTCCATAGCTTACCCAGTTTGGATCGATCACTTTCGCATCAATAATACTCTTTATGTACTCAAGTCCATCATAATAGGCAGCTTTACGGATAGTGAGTCCGGGATCTGCTTTATCAAGGCTCCACGTACCGGCCGCGCCAAACGCGCCCATAAACGGATCGAACCGGCGTCCTAACCCTTCGCTCATAGCGTCAATCTCAATAAAAGCGCCGTATCCGTATGTGTCGGCACGGCCGTTTCCATCCGGATCATTAAAGGTAAACGCCTTCATGACATTGAGATAGTCTTCTGTGGTAACCGGTATCGAAAGACCAAGCTTATCCAGCCAATCTTTGCGGATAAGTACGCCTTCATTTCTGACGATTGCACCCGGCGAAGCAAGTCCGTAAGATTTACCGTTTATCGTGGTAAACGCCCGCGAATCGCTGTCGTACTGCACCTGCGTCCGTATAGGCATACGGCTGTAGAGATCATCCGCCGGCGCAACAAGACCCGTGCGGATCAGGTTAAGCCACGTATCACGACGTACCATAAACAGATCGGGCAAGGTATTGGAAGCTCCCGCCGCCTGTACCTTCACATCCTGATCCGATTCATTCGAAGGTAACGCTGTTGGTACCAAAATGATATTGAGCTTTTCCTTGATGAGCTGGAGCGCTTTCCAATCTGCCGGCGGAGGGCCCGCCTCGGTAACCGCAGCCCCGTACCATAATTCAATGGTTACGGGTTCTTCAACGACGGCAACCGCGGGCTCGGCTTCATTACTCGCCGCCGCTTCGCCGCTGCTTCTACTTTTGCTGCAACCGATACATAATGCCGTTACCGTCATCGCAACAAAAACCAACTTTTTCATGTTCTTCATTCTAAACCTCCTATCCTTTCATGCTATCTAGCATGGGTTCCGTGGTAAAATTGCAGCTTAGGGATACCTCCGCCGCCGCCTTTGTAGCAAAGATTTTTTCATATTTTTTAACGTTCTTCATTCTAAACCTTCTTATCCTTTCACGCTGCCAAGCATGGTTCCCTTGGTGAAATATTTTTGAATAAACGGATACGCAATGATCATCGGGATTGCCGACATAAACACGCTTGCCGCTTTTATCGCCTGTATATTCGCATTGCCGAACGCATTCACCTCGACAAATTCGTTCATGCCGCTTGCCATAAGGATATTTCTGAGCAATATGGGGAGCGGCTGCAAACTGTTATTGTTAAGGTAGAGCATTGCATGAAAGAAGTCGTTCCAGAATGTAACCCCGTAATAAAGACCGATAGTCAGCAATATGGGCTTGGAAATCGGGAGCACGATGCTCAACAGCACCCGTACTTCCGAAGCGCCGTCAATACGCGCGGATTCTTTCAATTCATCGGGAATTCCCTCGAAAAAGCCCCGCATGATAAGGCAGTTGTACGTACTTATTGCCGTAGGCAGAAAGATGGCCGCAAGGTGGTTGGTTAAGCCTAGTTTTGTTACCACAAGATAGGACGGAATCATGCCCACATTGAAAAGGTACGGTATCAGAATAAGGATATTCAGAAACTTTCTACCCGGCAGGGTTTTGACCGAAAGCACATACGCAAGCGGAACCGTCAGAAACAAGGCGGTCGCCACGCCGAATACGAAAATTTTAAGGCTGTTCATAAAAGAGTTCAAGAACCCGTTATTCCCCAGCAGCGCCTTATATGCCGCGGTTGACCACATCCACGGAGGCAGAAACATACCTTGAAGGTTACTCCCGATAAAGTCATTGGGTCTGAACGACAGGGTGATAACGCTCCACATGGGGATAGCCACTATCACCAATACAAAAACCAGAAGAATGTCAAGCGCTACATAAAAGATAAAATCTCCCTGTGTAAGATAAATATCCTTTCCTTTTATGCTCATCTTCATATACTTATCAGGTACATTTTTCATTAGCCCCTCCTAATCCTAGAATAAAGAAGAATCCGCCGCTTTCTTGACCATGTAATTTGATACCCAAATAGTGAAGAGTCCGATGACTCCCTTGAAAATACCAACGGCAGTCGCAAGCCCGAACTGGAATTCCAGCAAACCTTGACGGTACACCCATGTATCGATGATGTCGGCCACGCTGTAAACGGGGATCGAATAAATCATAAATATCTGATTAAAACCCGCGTCAAGAATGGTGCCGAGCCGTAAAAGCACCACCATCACGATGACGGGACGTATGGACGGCAGCGTAATGTACCACACCTTCTGTAGGGCGCTTACCCCCTCGACGGTCGCCGCTTCGTAAAGGGAAGGATCGATGCCCATAAGCGCCGCGATAAATATGATGGCGCTCCAGCCCATTTCTTTCCAGGCATCCGAGAGAATCACGATCCACGGGAAGGTTTTTGTATTCGTTAAAAAAACAACCGGTTCTTTGCCCAGAACCTTTAAGATATCGTTTACGATACCGTCCCCCGGGGCAAGCAGCACCAGCAGAATACCGTACATGATGACCCATGACAAAAAGTGCGGAAGGTACGCCAATGTTTGAACGATTTTACTCAGGCGAGGATGAATACACTCATAGAGCGCCACCGAAAGGATAATCGCGGCAGGCACGCTGATGAGCAGTTTGCCGAAACTGTAGAACAGCGTATTTCTCAACAACTCCCAAAAGTAAAACGAATGAAAAAACGTTAGAAAATGTTGAAACCCAACCCACCTGCTTCCTACAACGCCGTCAAGAGGCATAAAATCCTTAAACGCGATTTGTCCGTTCCAGATGGGGATATACTTAAAGATGACGTAATACGCTAAGGGAATGAGCAATAATAGATACACCGAAAAATGCCGGCGGATTTCCCACCCAAGTTTCTTTCCGGGGTTTCCCATTTTTACCATGGTATACAACCTCTTACTCCAATTTCAATACCCCGCCGCAAACAAGTTTGCGCGCGGATACGTTCGCGCGCTCTGCGGCGCGGGTTTTTATTAAAATATGATAAAATTAAAATATGATAAAATGCTGGCGGTTTATTGGATTTTTCCGACAGCGGTTTTCAGCGCGCCCCCTTTGAAAGGAAGCCGTTGCTCGGCTTCCGGTATGCCGCTCCGGTATGTACGGCGGCTCCGCCGCTAAAATTTACGAAAAAACACAAAAAAGTATTGACACAAATTTTCATAGTAGGTATACTACTTTCTACAGTATGTTATACAAAAGGAGGCGCGGCGCGGCCGGCTCGTTAACGTATGAATAAACCGCATGGTACAATGTACTGTACCGCCCATGATAACGGTGGTTCCGGCGGCGGAAAAATCCCCCGCTCCCCTCCGTATGACCTTACCGCCTATCTTTTTCTTGTAAAGAATACTGCCTATTATAAAGACGTTTTCTCTCTAAAAACCGCTTTATTTTTCCGGCTTTCTTTACGGAACGTTGTTTCCGTTTATGGTATGTTCTCTCTTTTATGTTCTATTTTTTTTATCAAGGAGGCTGCTATGGCAATCATCAATCGGGCAAACCGGGCTTTGCGCTGCATCACGGTAAAACTCCGCCCCAACCGCCTCCCCAATGAGAAAGACGCATCGCGTACGGACAACGAGGCGGCCCTTGCGGATGTAGGCGCGTCCGCTGCGGATGTAGGCAAATCCAACCCGCGGGTTGGCAAACGCGGGTCGGGTTCCCGGAAACGCGGGTCGGATTCCCCGGAACGCGGGTCGGATTCCTCGGAACGCGGGTCAGGTTCCCGGAAACGCGGGTCAGGTTCCCCGGAACGCGGGTCGGATTCCCGGAAACACGGGTCAGGTTCCCCGGAACGCGAAACAGGTTCCCGGAAACGCGGGTCAGGTTCCCGGAAACGCGGGTCAGGTTCCTCGGAACGCGGGTCAGGTTCCCGGAAACGCGGGTCAGGTTCCCCGGAACGCGGGATGTCCGAAGGCTGCTTTATCAACGCAAACCTTAGAGGCTTTCCCAAAACTTCAGTTTTTAGGAAAGGCTCCTTATAAATAACTACACACGGAGGAAAAATTATGAGTGACTGGCTCCCGCGTAAGCGGGTGGATACTTTGGCGATGTGCCGTGCGTGGGTCGCGTACATCACGGCGGAATTGCGGACTTTGTGGGGCATCCCGGCGGAGGAATGGACGGCGCTGCAAAGCCTTTTTACGGCGGCGGAGGCAGTACCAGTCTCAAAAACCACGTGTGATAGAAGGCAGTGTGACGCTGACCGTGCCTTCCGGGGCTGCCTGACCAAGGCTATGTCAGACCCTTGACCAAGTCTATGTCAGACCTTTGACCAAGGCTATGTCAAGGCTTTGGTTCCAGTAAGGAACCGGAGGCGGTTCCTTAACGGAATAAGGGGCAATTCCGGCAAGGAATTGCCCCCGATCTAACAAAGGAAAACTTGCCCGTATGGGCGGTTCGGCTGGGGTACGCACAGAAATAGCGTATGAAATGGGCGATGCGGCATTGGGACACAAACTTACAGGGATGGCGGTATCCGTGCCGCCGCTTCGGATAGGAGATTTATTATGATCAAACTCAAAAGGCTTATGCCGTTAATGGTGTTACTCTTTACATTCCCGATTATCGTTGGATGCGTTTCGGTAAATTCCGTCCAGAAAGAACAATTATTGAAAGATAACTATTTAGTGGCGATACATAAAACAAAAGTTGACAAAACTCAAACCGGTTATGCTTTGTTTTCATGGGGATTAATTTTTTTATACCTGCCGCACTATGACAATGATTTAAGGAGTCTGGAGATTACGTTTCAGAATCTATCCTCGGAGAATATTACAGAAATACGGTTCTCGGTTATGCCGCATGACAAAGACGGAAATATTGCCGGGAACACAACGGATGGGCTAACTGAAAAGGTTGTAAGTTATACAAACCTTGTAAAAGCAAATAAAACAAAAACGGCAACGTGGAAATCTGTTTGGACAAATAAGAATATCGCTTATGTTACCATTGAAGCAATTGAAGTAAAATACTCAAACGGCAATATTGTTCATTATGATAAAGAACAGATACAAAATATACTTGTTGGTTCCGCCAATAATCCACGAATAAAAGCGAATAGTGACAAAGGGTTTTATATGAATACCGCCGTTCTTTATGATTATGTAAAATTATCACCAGACCCGAAAGTCGAGAGTCATGGACTGGGATTTTCATTGGGAGTTGGATATGATTTCGGGTTGGCAACATTAGGGCTTGACGTAGACATGGATTTATTATCATTGGTTACCTATGCCGGATACGGGTATAGTAATCCAAGTATTGATAGTTTTACAAATGTTGGTATTGGAGTAAATACCGGTATAAAAGTATATAACGGTAAAATTTTTGATTTTATTATTCCTGTTGGGGTAATGGGACGAATTAATACTTTAGAAGTAACACATGATAATAAAAGAGAATTTAACTATATATATTTAGCTGTAGCATCAGGTTCTCTATTATCTTGGCGGCTTACAGACTCTTTATATTTACAGATCCCCACAAAAATCGGATACCCGTTTTTGAAGAATCAGAGATTTACAAATTACCCAAACAAAGATTTTGATGCTTTAATATGTTCAGCAGGATTGAATCTTAAAATATTATTTTAAGAAGCCCGCCGCGCCCCTATCCTGCCGGGACAGCCCCCGCCGCTTGTACGCAAGCGGCGGGGGCCTTATTCCGTTTCTATCCCTTGCGCAGATATTAGAGTTGTTTGGAAACTTCAGTTTCCGAACAAGTCTATTCGTGTCCGGGATCAGGTTCTCTGACCGGGAAAACCAACATTTATCCTGCCGTCATGATACCGGTAGTTTGCTGCTTCGGGTTAAATCTCCAGGTACTTGACAAAT
>JAITAN010000243.1 GCA_031284105.1 Treponema sp.
CTTCGGCAAGGCGGATTTTTATATAGCGGTTTTCCCAAAGCGTGCGAAGCGCGTAAAACGCGCAAAGCCGCGGCTTTGGGAAACAATCAAACGCCCGAAATTTCGGGAAATGAACTCACCTTTATTGTTAAGGAGAATATATGGTAGTAGCAACCGATTGGATGCCCACGGCCCGTGTGAAAATCCTGGCCATGGCGCATGATCACATTACGTACATGACCGAGGACCGGCGCGTCCTATGGGGTATCCCCCCGGAACAGTATGCGGAATACCAAGCCCTGTACGGGAACGCATCGGCGTTATTGGATCAGGCCATGAACATCCCGGAACGCACGCATGTGCTCACGGTACAGTGCGGCGGGGCGTTCGACAAGCTGAAGGCCAAGATGCGGTTCTTTCGGGACCGGTATTTCAAGATGCCGCCGCTCACGGCCGCGGACTGGGCGGCCTTGGGCTTCCGGCTCAATGCCGAACACCCGACTCCCTCTCAGCCCCCGCGCGGTATGCCGGGCGTAACCATCAGCTACCCGGGCGGGCCCCACATGCTGACGCTGCGCCTTGGCCCCCTCGCCGGAACCGAGCCGCCGAACGGCGGCGGCTACGGCTACGCGATCTACGTTGGGCTTATGCCCGCGGGAGGCGCGACCTTGGAACAGGCCGCGTCCGTGAAACACTACCTGATGTCGCCGCCGAGCGACGGGGAGCCGCTGAAGCACTACCGGTTCACGATGAGGAGGAAGGAAAAGATAAGCTTTGAGTCATCGGAAGGGGGCATGACGGTGTACGTGTGCAGCCGGTACGAGAATAAGAAAGGGGAAGTAGGGCTGTGGGGGCCCGTGTCCTCGGCCGTGGTGCCGTAGGATCGGAGCCGCGTCCGGGCCGTATGTACGCGGCCCGGACGCGTGTATTTCGCGGGATCCCGTGGGGCCGCGTTACGGCCGCGCGGGATTGTTTTTTACTTTTGAAATTCACATGCTTCCTGCGTATCCGTCAATACCGAAGCGCCGCGTCTCAAGCCGCCGAAAAACCGGCTTTCCGGTTTTCAGACCGCGCACGTCCTGCGGCAACTGCCGGCGGCGCATGTGCCATGGTAAGCTACCCTTGATCGCCCATAAGCGTTGCCAGCGCCTGAACGGTTCCGGCCGCAAGGCAGGGAATGGGACTTTCCATAGTCCGCCACAAGCCCGTAAGCACGGTACCGGGTCCGGTTTCCAACGCCGCGTCAAAGCCGCGGCTTTCAATAAGCGCCTTCTCTTCGGCCGCCCACTGTACCGGACTCACTATATGCCGTAGGGCAAGGCGTTTCGCTTCCGCGCCGCTTGTTATGGGCTTGGCGGTAACGTTGGAATACAGCGCAATGAGCGGATCATGAAAGGCCGCCGCGTCCAGAAACGGCTTGAACCGCTCCGCCGCGCGGTCCATAAGCGGCGAATGGAAGGGACCGGCTACCGCCAGCCTGATAAAGCGCCGCGCTCCGGCGGCTTTGAACAAAGGCTCGGCCTGCATAAGCGCGGCCGCGGTACCGGACACTACGGTCTGCTTTTGTGAATTGATGTTCGCTGCAAAAAGCCCTTCGATCCGCCATTCGGCAAGCAATTTTATAACCGTTTCCGGTGAAAGACCGGTTACCGCGGCCATGCCGGGCGCGCCGCCGCCTTGCGCCAACTCATCCGCGGTTTGCTGCATGGCTTTTCCGCGTTCGTGCGCCAAACGGAAACAGTCTTCCGCGGACACGACGCCGGCCGCGGCAAGCGCAGCGTATTCGCCGAGGCTGAAACCGGCCGCCGCAACGGGAGCCACGCCCCGCTCTCCGAGAAACGCAGCGGCCGCGAGGTTGACCAGCGTAATCGCCGGTTGAGAAACATCGGTACGTTTCAACGTTTCTTCATCCGCGGTTCCGAGCAGCGTTTTCATATCCATGCCCGTACTATCGGAACAGAGAGAAAACAGATCTTTCACACGTTCCGATTGCTCATAAAAATCAAGCCCCATACCCGCGTACTGAGCGCCTTGACCGGGAAACAAAAATGCCGCTTTTTTATTTTTTATATCCATAACCGCTTCCTTTTACTACCATCTGATCAAAGCGCCGCCGTACGTCAGCCCCGCGCCGAATGCAACGCACAGGATATGATCGCCCTTCCGCAGCCTGCCGCTTCGGTTAAGCTCATCAAGAGCAATAGGAATGGAAGCCGATGACGTATTGGCGTATTCGGCGATATTAAGGAAGAATTTCTCTTCCGGCAGGGCAAGCCGCTTTGCCGCAGCCTGTACGATCCGCGCATTCGCCTGATGAGGCACGATAAGAGCGATATCTTCAATGGTGAGATGTTCCGCATCAAGCAATTTCGTAATAGTTTCGGCGATGGCGTTTACCGCAAAGACGTATACAGCCCTGCCGTTCATCTCAATATGAGGCGGTACGGCAAACGCATCTCCTTTCTTAAACGGATCGCGTGATCCGCCTTTTCTCATAATCAAATCTTCTGCGCCGGACCCGTCCGCACCCAAAATAGCTCTCAGTACGCCGCTTTGGGTATCCGTTTTCTCAAGCAGGACTGCGCCCGCGCCGTCTCCAAACAATACGCAGGTGCTCCGGTCGCTCCAATCCACAAAACGCGAAAGTACGTCCGCGCCGATTATCAGCGCGCGCCGCCTGCCTTTGTTCACTGAAAGCAGCCCTGCTCCGGTCTCAAGCGCGTATATAAAACTTGAACATGCGTTTACAATATCCATAGCGCCCGCGTTCTTTGCCCCCAACATATCCTGCACGATGCAGGCTGTAGCCGGACAACAGAAATAATCCCCAGACGAAGAGCCTACAATCACCATATCCACGGTCAACGCAAGTTCCTCTACCGTTTTTTCAACGCATGTTCCTTGTTCTATAGCCATAGCGAGCGCGTTACGCGCCGACTCCGCGGCCAAATCGCTGCATGAAGTCCGCTCATCAACAAGGTGCCGCGCTTCTATTCCGGTATGCGAGCGTATCCACTCGTCATTTGTGTCGAGCGTTTTCGCCAATTCATCGTTGGTTACCCGTTTTGGCGGAATGGCTCTGCCGGTTCCGATAATTTCAAATCCCATCATGCGCTCCTTCTGTACCTGATTTTCTTCAAGTTAGCATTATGCGTAATTTGCTGAACAACGTCAAGGCTACGGAGACCGGAGCCTCCGGACTATACTCCAGCGTTTTCAGACGTCAGTCCGGAGCTTTCAGATTTGAAGCAAAAGCTTTCAGGCATTAGTCTACTATGAAAAAGGCGGAATCGAAGGATACGCCTTTTGTTATTTTTAATCCGCGGGAAGGAGCCGGCCGGTCTCCTTTCTATGGAACATAGAGCTTCAATGGCAAGAAAACAAACAAATGTTTTATCTTGTCGATTGTTTATGATTGATATAACGTCATTAGTATAGAAAATATCCTATGTTACTCTTTGGTTTCAGTCGGTTTTATGAGCCGCCATGCACCTCATTTCATTGTATAGAAGAGCAGCGGAGCCTCCCTCTGAAAAAGAGGAACGGATAAAAGAGACCTTGAGCGCGGTTCGGGAGCGGTGCGAGAGGCGGCGCAAAGTCTATCGGATGAAACCGGATTATTTCCATCTCCCGAAAGACAGGCGGCTCGCTATCTTAGAATAGCCGGCATTGAGAATAAGGGAGGCTATCTTGCATAAATTTTGTTTCTGATGTAAGATTAAAAAGTTAAAGTTATTCCCTAATGATGAGGTTTGCATAATGGGTGTTTTAGGTATTGTTCTATTGGTATTCTTTATAATAGTAGCGATTCTGTTGGTTTTTCTTATCCTTATTCAGGATGAAGAAGGCGACGGTTTAGGCGGTATTTTTACCGGCGGAAGTTCATCCGCATTCGGATCGAGATCGGGCAACATACTCACCAGAGCGACTTCCGTTCTAGGTGCATTGTTCCTAATGCTGAGTTTAGGGCTTGCCCTTGCGAGCAAGTCTGACAGCGGATCGGGCGTTGAAGCTGCAGGAAGGCAATTGTCTACCGAATCGTCTGCAAACAACTGGGTGGACGAAGAAACATCGGGCGACAGCGGGCAGTCCGGTACTACGGACGCAGCGGAATAACTAGCGTGGAACCAATGAAATATGCTTTTAGCAAGCGGCAATATGCCTGTAGCGGGAGCATTGGTGCTACATAGCAGCTTTTCAAAACAATGGAGGAACTATGTTGTTAAGCGAAGTATTCACAAAAGACCTCATTAAAGTCGATTTAGAAGCTGAAGATAAGGATGAGGCGTTTGAAGAGATGGTCGATCTTTTTTGTACCGCTAAACAGTTGAGCGTACGTGAAGAAATATTAAAAAGTCTGAGAGAAAGAGAGAAGCTTATGTCAACCGGTATCAGAACGGGAGTAGCGATTCCGCATGGAAAAATGCAGTTTCTTGATGATATACATGGAGTATTCGGTATTTCAAAAAAAGGCATCGAATACGATGCTTTAGACGGGCAGCCGGTTCACCTTATATTTATGATTCTGGTACCATCTGAAACGGATAAACACCTCAAGATACTTAAAAATCTTGCCGAATTGCTTCTGAACCCGGAATTCTATATGGACATGTATTCACAGAAGGATGTTGAAGGCATTTATAATACCCTTAAGAAACATGAGGATCACCTTATATAAAGGGTATATCCGTTACGATATTGATTTGCGGGGTATTAAACCCGCATAAAATCTATACCGCGTAGAACGAAACGACTCTCTCCCATCGTTTTGCAGCGGGGAGAGCCAGAGGAGTACATGTGGAAGACGCTGATGTTTTGCGGCGCTTACTAAAAATAGAAGCGGAAGCGGCAGAGCTTGTAAAAGATGCGGCTGTGGAAGCAGATAAACGTATTGCTGAAGCGGAAAAGCAGAACCGTCAGCGTTGTGATGACGTCTACACTGCGGAAGTAGCCATGCTTGAGGAAAAGTACAGCGCCGCTATCGCCTCGGTGAAAACTGAATATCAAAAACAACTTGATGGCTTTACGCAGAGCCTTAATGCCATGAAGATGAACAGCGAAAATTTTTCACAATTACTTGAAAGCCTGTTATTTGAACGTTGCGTTGTGGAAGAGAAAAAAGAAAAGAGCAAGAAAACAGCTAAAACAAAAACTATAGATAGTATTAAAAAATTTGAAAAGAATGAAAATGGGCAGGAAACGTAACGTATGTCCGGGGAGCGAGCGTATATCTATGCAAAAGCATGTGGAATCATTGGGAAATCTTTTGTGGGTAAGCGCATCCATGCTCTTGAGAATGTAAATCGTCTTGCCGAATTGGACAGGCTTGTATTCCCGGAAGGAGGTAGAGAACTTCCCGAACGGGAACTTCTTCCTGATCTCGAAAAACGCATCACGGCCCGCTCCATTGCACAGATTAGTACGATTATCGGATGTTTCCGAAATCCGCCGGAATTGCTTGTCCTCCTGCTTCAATCCTACGAGTACGAGAATCTCAAGAATACGCTTGCAGCCCTTGCCAATAATGAGGCGAAGCCGCCGCGTATTACCGATATAGGGAAATTTCGTACCGTTAACTTTGAAGCTTACCCTAATATTGAAGGTATGCTTAAAAATACGGAATTTGAGTTTCTACTGAAGAACGAGTTGAAAGAAACGCCGAAACCGCTTCAGGATGCGAGTGCGTTGCAAACGAAAATTGACATGCACTACTATACGCGGCTCTACGCTGCACTTGGGCGTTTGCCCCGTATGGACCGCTTGGGTATTGAAAAAATTGTCGATGACGAGATACGGCTTAGAAACGTATCGTGGACGTTGCGGCTCAGAACCTATTACAACATGAGTGTTGAAAGGATCAAAACTATGCTCATAACGATAGACGAAAAAAAAGACTTTACTGGAGACGCTCTCGCTTCCTGCGCTTTTTCGTTGGATACCCGTGATGATTGGACTCATTGGAAATGGGCGAAATTCGTGAACAGTGAAAGCCCAACGGCGAATTCCCCATACTGGTCGCTCGATCCCCGCTATTTTCAGAATAAGGCTTCCCATTACCTGTATAAATGTACTTATGAAAGTTTTCATACTAAACCGTTTTCGCTTGTTCCGGCGTTCTGCTTTATACGCCTCAAACAGTCCGAAGAAGACCTTCTTACCAGTGTTGCCGAAGGCTTCGGGTTCGGGTTGCCCTGCCGCGAAACGCTGGGACTTTTGGGGGTGGCATCATGATTATGCCTCGGAAAATGAAGCGCGTAGAACTTACCGTGCTTGAAAAAGACATTGATTCGGTGGTAGAATATTTGGGTAGACGAAGCCTTATGCAGTTCACTGAACAGCACGAGGAACAATCACTTATAAACGATGAGAAATTTGAAAGTCTGGAAAAATTTGAAGCATTTCAACAATTAGAAGAAAATGAAAAGAAGCGGGTTTATGATATAGAAGAGAAATTGGAAAAAATTAAAGAATCCGCCGCATATCTTGGACTTGAACTGCCGGCGGAACCGTACGAGACAAGCCGCCTCCCGACTGCGGAAGATGAAAACTTAACCGAAAAAATTTGTTTCCATGTGATTGGCTTACGCGCCCGTGAAACCGAAGAAAAGAATGAGAAACAGAAACTAGAAGACGCCCTAGCCGAGGCCAAGGCTTTTGCGACCCTTAATGCGCCGTTCTCGGAATTGGACCAGCTCTCTTACCTTACCTTGCGTGTGGGACGGCTTGACATGAAGGGACAATCTGAAATCAGAAAGAGTCTTGCGGACAGAGTAGCGATCATTCCGTTGGACAACGACAGGATACTTGCGGCATCTTCCCGCCTCGGTCGTTTTGCTTTGGATTCAGAGCTTAAAAAACAGTCGTTCACGCCCATCGCTATTCCAAAAGACTATCTCGGTATACCGGCCGATCTGCTTGTAAGTCTTGAAGAGCGGCAAAAGCTTACGGAAAACAATATTGAAACCATAAACAAAGAAAAGAATACGCTGCTCGGTGAATACGGGGTTTCCCTTCTCTCACTTGCCGCTTCCTATACCATGGCGCATATCACGGAACAAATGAAGCAAAAACTCGTCTCCACAAAAAGCACGTATCTTTTAACAGGATGGGCGCCTGCGGACAGTCTGAATTCCTTTGTCTCGGAGCTTGTTAAGATTACCTCCGGTAGGATCGGGGTGCGTACCCTGAACCCCGATGAGGTGCCTTCGGTTCGCAGCGGAAACGAAAAAGTCCCCGTCGCCTTGAGCCACGGTGCATTTGCGCGTAGCTTTGAGCCGCTGGTTTTCTCTTACGGCGCGCCGCTTTACGGCTCAATAGACCCTACCTCGTTTGTCGCCGTGTTTTTTACCCTGCTGTTCGGCATCATGTTCGGCGATGTGGGACAGGGGCTTGTACTGCTGCTTATAGGGCTTCTTCTCGTACAAAAGAAGTATAAGGTTATGCAAAGTTATAAAAACTTCGGCGGACCTCTTATCGCGGTGGGTATTTCTTCTATGATCATGGGGCTTTTGTATGGCGGCGTGTTCTCAAACGAAACGCTTCTGGAAGCGCCAACCCTTGCCGTTACCGGTTTTCTTGCCGATACGCCTGTCGGCGTGTATTTCGACTGGCACGCGGCGCCAAAAATCCTGCGCCTCATGCCTGAAAAAGGGAGCATCGACAAACTCTTCTACTTTTTCGGCTTCACGCTGGCGCTGGGCGTCATCCTTAACTCCACAGGACTTATCTTTAATATCATAAACCTGTGGAGTAAAAAAAATTATGAAAAAGCCATTCTCTCAAAAACGGGCATTGCGGGCGTACTGTTTTTCTGGTACGTCATCGGTATGGCCGTGAGGCTCGTCCTGCACGGCAAGCCGCATTGGTTTGACGTACCGTGTCTTGGAATTCCGCTGCTGTGTATCTTTTTTGGTCCCGCGTTATGGCGGCTCATTTCCGGTGAACGCCCTATTCTCAAAGAAGCGTTTATGGTTTTTATCATAGAAGGGATCGTAGAGCTTCTTGAGACGCTTTCCAGCTATATTTCAAATAGTGTGAGTTTCCTCCGTGTGGGCGCTTTTGCGTTGTCCCATGCGGTTCTGTCGTTCATTACATTTACCATGGCGGATCTTGTGGCGCACGGTTCGCTATTCGGACCGGTGTTTTCACTGATCATCTTCATTTTTGGAAATGGAATTATCATTGTACTTGAAGGAATGATCGTGGCAATTCAGGTTACACGTCTTCAATATTATGAATTTTTCAGTAAATTCTTTACCGAAACCGGCGTACGGTTCGCGCCGTTCAAGTTTCGTAAAGAATAGCATCTAACATCCTAAAGGAGGAATTATATGAAACGTAAAGCGATTTTTATTGCGTTTGTTCTTTTTGCTTTTGCCGGGCCGTTTTTATTTGCCCAGGAGGAAGCGGCGGCGGAGCAAGGTTCCGGTTCGGCGATTAAGTACATTGCGGCGGCAGCCGCGGTGGGTATCGCCTGTATTGGCGGAGGGCTTGCGGTTGGTCAAATTGGCTCTGCGGCAATGGGCGCGATGAGTGAAAACGCCGAGCTTTCGGGGAAAGCCATGCCGTTTGTCGGTCTTGCCGAAGGCATCTGTTTGTGGGGTTTTCTCGTCGGGCTGCTCATACTCATTTTGTAAGCTGTGGACTACTTTTTCATCGGCGATCCGGAACTGGTTACGGGTTTCAAGTTTGTAGGCATTGACGGCATTGCTGCCAATAACGAAGCGGAAGCCCGCCGTGTATTCCGGCGTATCACCGAAGGCTTTGATGAAATAACAAACGCAGCGGTCCCGACCGAAGGCTGCCGTATTCTCATTTTAACAGAGGAAGTTGCCGACTGGCTGGGTGAAAGACTCATTGACTGGCAGATCGGCGCCCAATATCCCCTCATCGTAGAGATGCCTGGTACGATGGGAAAAATT
This sequence comes from Treponema sp., assembly GCA_031284105.1. Taxonomy (GTDB): domain Bacteria; phylum Spirochaetota; class Spirochaetia; order Treponematales; family Breznakiellaceae; genus JAIRKH01. The sequence goes on from JAITAN010000243.1 coordinate 8,901, forward strand.
GCGGGCAGGAAAACGTTGGTGGATTCTATTCGGGAAGCGATTGGAATTCATGTGTAGGAGGAAAGATGGCCGTTAAAAATGAACCTAAAAACAAATCATGGCTGATGCGGCAGTTACGGAACCTATTTGAGCATAGGGCTTTGTGGCTCTATGTGTTGTGCGATGAGGCGAGTAAAAAAGGATTTGCCCCAGAAGCCTTTGCGCCGGATGCCATCCGCCGGTGCGGGCTTTTTCAGGGCGGCGCTGTAGCCGAAACCGCAGTAAAGGCAGAGAACGGAAACCCGAGCTTGAAAACCCTGCAAAAGAAACTCTTCGGTTTGCCCGGAAGGCTCATATTTGAAATGAAAATCCGCCGTGTAACCGACGACAATTTCGATGTTGATTTTCATTACTGTCCGCTGGTCAGCGCATGGCAAAAGCAGGGCTGTTCCGTAGAGGAAATGACGCGGCTCTGCGATTTCGCTATGTGGGGCGACCGGGGCATAGCGGAGAGCTTCGGCTGCGTCCTTGACTTGCAAAAGACCATTGCGAAAGGCGACGGCGTCTGCGAGATACGCTTTAAGCGAAAAGAATGATCCGGACGCTGCCGGGCATGATCATGAAAAAAGTACGCGGGTTATACGCAATACGTTCCAAAATCGGTTGACAATAGTAACAAAATATAATAACGGTTTATAATAACGCGGCTATACGAAAGAGCGTCGTGGAGAAAAATTCGCCTATCCGTGAGA
>JAITAN010000030.1 GCA_031284105.1 Treponema sp.
AACAAAGGAGTACAAGGCTTACAGGAGATATGACCGGGACAAGGTTATTTAAAATGGTATTTTTTTACGCAATTATCCCCTGACGTATAACCAATCATAATCAGAGGTCAGACCTAACCTGTGTCAAGGGTCAGACATAGCCTATGCACCTCCCCTGCTGAGTGGACAGGAAGTTAAGCTCTATGATAAACCAAAGGAGCGGGTATCATGGGAGAAAGAAGGGTTTTTATCGGAGAATGTAAGGAACGGCCGGTGGAAGTCGCCATGAAAAGGAATCGGAAGCAGTCGGAGATTGCCCGTGAGTTTGGCATTAACGGGAATATGCTTGCACGGTGGAAACGGGAGATGAAGCAGGACCTATGAAAGCCTTCACCGGCAGAGGAAATGCCCGGGATAAAGAGACGGTACGGCTGCGGAAGGAAATTGCCTGCCTACGGGAGACCGTGTGCAGCTCCGCTTCACTCGAAACCCTAAACAAAGCAATAGCCGTCTTCACTATAGGGGATCCCCGGTAGCGGCGCATCTGTTCATGCGCCGGTATCAAGGACGGTATCCGGTTACGAAGACGGCCGGACAATTCGGGGTAAGCCGGAGCAGGTCGCCCACCACACCGGAGGAAATTCCAATTCATGGAAACAGAAAACGGCAAACTGCGAAGGTTGTCAATGGTCCCTTGCCGACTTATACCGCAAGGGATAAGTGCAAATTTTTTAATGACACATGCCGTTTTTCAGCTAGAATTTGGCATATCATGGTAGGCATACTTGACATATTTATACAAATATGTCAATATAGGCACGATTTATTTGATATAAAAGGAGGAGTCAAATGAATAATAGAAGAGTTCCAGTACTAATGAGCGTATTAGGGTGCGCCGTTATGGTTTTTTGGGGCGGTTGTACCAAGAAAGCCGATAGAGCGACGGCAACCGAGTCTACGGCCGCAGCCGAGTCTACGGCGCAGCAAGCGGAGACTGCGGAGCAGACCGCTTCGCCGGTACGTGTCGGCATTGCGAAGATCGTGCAGCACGAGGCGCTTGACGCATGTGAACAAGGCGTGCAGGATGCGCTCAAAGCGCGCGGCATCAACGCAATAATTGATGTACAGAACGCGAATGGCGATGTAAACACCGCGGCTCAGATTGCCAATAAATTTAAGAATGATAAAGTTGATATTGCGGTAGGCATCGCTACTCCGATGGCTCAGGCGCTGGTAAACGCTCTTCCCGCTACGCCTGTTGTATTTGCCGCTGTAACTGATCCGGTGGCCGCGAAGCTCGTTGCCACTTTGGAGCATGGGGACGCGTATGTTACGGGACTTTCGGACGCTATTCCTACGGCTGATCATATTGCTTTGTTCAAAGAAATTGCCGGTATAAAGACATTGGGTTATATTTACACCAGCTCTGAGGCGAATTCAATTTCCGCGCTCACCATTGTGGAGGAAGCCTGCAAAGTGCAGGGGATCGCTCTGGTAACGCAATCTATTAACAATTCATCGGAGCTTAGACAGGCAGCCGAAGCTATTGTAAATCGTGTAGACGGTATTTACCTTACCACCGATAATACGGTGTACTCCGCGCTTCCCGCGCTTATTCAAGTGTTCGGCAATGCGAAAAAGCCCCTTTTTTCAGGCGATGTTACCTCAGTATTCGATGGCGGCAGTATGATAGCGTCCGGTTTCAACTATTATAAAGCCGGCGTTGCAAGCGGAAATATTGCTGCGGATATCATTGATGGGAAAAAAGCTTCCGAAATTCCGGTTAAATTTCTCTCGGAGCCGTCTGAGTCCGACCTGCTCTTTGATCTTGATGCCGCGAAGAACTGCGGTATTACAATTCCTCAGAAGTATTTGGATCAGGCGAACTATATTTTTGAAAACGGAACATTGACAAGCAGATAAGCCTGAAGGTAAAGGCATTCGGATTGTTTCATGTGAGTCGGGCGGGAGCGTTATCCCGCCCGTTTTGTTTGTTAGGTAACGCAAATGCCCCATGAACAATGCGACACGTACACGATGCGTTTAGCGTGAAAAGGTTTATACGGGATGGGCAATGAAGAACAGGCAAAAGCTACTTGTAAGCGTGGGATTAATGGCGATGCTTTCCGCTGCATGTACGCCACCCGCCGACGGGAAGAAAACGACATTTGACCGGCAGCGATCCCGTGTATTTTTGCGGAATTGTTGGGTAGGGCGCTCATCGGTGCAAACGCTATTACGGGAGTGGAAACTATTTCTCCAGTTCACGAGCATAGCGCTGGAGCGCTTGAAAGAACACCAGAGGCAAGTCCGGTGATTGTCGATACGCTCCGCAGTAGGGCTATGAAATAGTAAGCGTCAGTCGTCTTGCCGAAAGAAAAGGCGTTAGGAAGCCGGTACAATTTACAACAGATTCCAAAAATCATATCTACAATAGGGGGCGGGATTCATTCTTCCGTGTCCGTAGAGACTGTTTCCGGGAGCAGTTCTTCTTCCGGTATTGTTACGCCCGCAAGTTCTCCGAGCTTTAAGAGCGTATCACGGAGAGCGGCTTTTTCGCCAATACTCTGAATAAGAAAATTTTCTATGCTCTCATGTTTGGCAATGGCATTATCTATGGCCGCATTGGTACCGGTATGATACGCGCCGACATTAATGAGCTTCTCGTTCTCATCGTAGATAGCCATGAGACGCCTGATGATTCCGACCGCTTCTTGGGTTACTTGTCCCGACACATCCTTTTCTAATCGGGAAACGCTTCTGAGCACATCGATAGCCGGATAATGATAATGCTGGGCAAGCTTCCTTGAAAGCACGATATGACCGTCCAGTATACCGCGTACTGTGTCTGCAACCGGTTCGTCCATATCATCACCGTCCACCAAAATGGTATAAAAACTCGTGATGCTGCCTTTCTCCGCCGCGCCGGAACGTTCAAGCAGTTTCGGCATCTGATCAAACATACTCGGCGGATAGCCGCGTGTAGCGGGCGGTTCACCGGTTGCAAGTCCGATTTCCCGCATGGCGCGTGCAAAACGGGTGATCGAATCAAAGAGGAGCATGACGTTCTTACCCTTGTCCCGGAAGTATTCAGCAACGGCAGTAGCCGTGTACGCACCGCGTAGTCGTGAAAGGGGAGGCGAATTAGAGGGAGTTACCACAAGCACGCTTCTTTTAAGACCTTCTTCACCAAGGTCTTTTTCAATAAAGTCGTTTACCTCACGACCGCGCTCCCCGATAAGGGCCACTACGTTGACATCTGCGTTGGTATTGCGGGCTATCATACCGAGCAGGGTCGATTTTCCAACGCCTGATCCTGCAAATATACCGATCCGCTGTCCGCGCCCAACTGCAAGCATACTGTCTATCGCTCGCACGCCGGTGGCAATACGCTGCGTTACTCGCGTCCGTTTCAGCGGATCAGGCGGGTTTGCCATGACGGGATATCGGGTACCGCTTTCAATTTCACCCTTGTCATCGGCAGCCCTTCCCCGCGCATCCAACACCCGCCCAAGCAGCTTATCCGAGACCGCAATATCAAGACAGGCGCCGGAAGCAACCACACGGTCGCCTACCCGTATGCCGCTCGTCTCCGAGTACGCCATAAGCTGGACGGTTTCGGCACACAGCCCTACCACTTCGGCTTGCAAATATATTCCATTAGCGCTTTCTATGCGGCACATCTCTCCGATAATAGCAGACGGACCAATGCTTTCAATCAAAAGTCCCTGTACCTTAGAGATACGTCCTACACATTTAATAGGATCAACGTTATCTGCCGTTTTTAAGTATTTGTCAAGAATAGTTTCCATGTGAAGGAGTCCTTACTTATCCTCCTTCTCCGTCGGTGTTTTTGGTATGGATTTTATCGGCGACATTTCCAGAATTTTACTTTCCAGCTCGGCAAGTTGACTTGAAATACGGGCGTCAATTTCACCGAAGTCTGTTTCAATGATACAACCTCCGGCATCAACGCTCGAATCTTCCTGCACCTGTATGGAAGCGGCGCCCTCAGCCATACGGATAAAATCTTTGATATGTTCGGTGGTAAGTTTCACGTCAGCCATATTGACATGGATAATGATGGCCCCCCGGCCCTTGACTTTACGCAAAGCCTGCACCACATTAGAGATAATCACCGTTTTCTGGGATTCGGAGATCACCTTTATCACTTTACGGGCAAGGAGCAACACCAAATCCACGATCTGCCCTTCGGTTTCAACGAGAATTTCACCTCGCTTGTTCTGCGCCCGTTCAAGTACCGTTTGCGTCCGCTGAATTAGCCGTTCAACTTCCGCTTTGCCGGAGTTATATCCTTCTTCCCTGCCTGCCTGAAAGCCGGTATCTTTCGCTTCTTTTTTCTGATTCTCATACGCGGTACGGGCATCGGCTTCTATTTGTTTAGCTTTTTCCTGCACTTCCGCAATGATACGCTCGGCTTCGTCTTCTGCTTGCCGTTTTAAGACTTGAGCTTCTTCGGTCTTCCGCTTTATTTCCTGAAAGGCGACTTCTTTCGCTTCTTTGATGATATTGGCTGCATCGGCCTTGGCGGATAGTATGAGAGCTTCTTTTTCGGACTCCCACTGTACCTTAAACGACTCGGCTTCTTTTCGGAGATCTTCGATGCTTGGACCATCATAGGTCTCGTTGTTCTCGACTTTGTCCTCTTTCGATTCCTCGGTCGTAACAAGATGCGCCAATTCAGGGAACGCGTGAGGGGGTTCAAGCAAAATTTTCTCTTGAGTCGAAATAAGCTCATTATACCTAAAAACTGCTTTTGTCAAGATCATACCTCTTTTTTATAAGAATAGAACATCGCTTCGGGGGGTTGGCTTTGGAGAGAGCAGACAACCCGCCTTCTCCTCTAAATCTACAGAAAACAACCGTTTTTTATACCGTGAAGTATATCCTCCGACTTTCCTTTATACGACCAATTCGTCTTCACCGGCACGGGCAACCACGATCTCACCCGCATCTTCAAGCCTTCTGATGATAGATACGATCTTCTGCTGGGCTTCTTCAACGTCTTTCAGGCGTACGGGACCCATGAATTCCATATCTTCTTTGAGCATACCGGCGGCACGCTTACTCATATTCCTGAATATCTTGTCCTGGACCTCCTGGTCAACGGACTTGAGCGCCTTTGCCAGTTCCTGCCCATCCACTTCACGCATGACTTTCTGAATGGCTTTATCGTCAAGCATGACAATATCTTCAAACACGAACATGCGTTTCTTGATTTCTTCGGCAAGTTCCGGATCGTCATCCTCAAGAGATTCGATAATCTGCTTCTCGGACGCGCGGTCAACAAGGTTGAGGATTTCAACTATACTCGGTACGCCGCCTGCCGCGGTATAGTCTTCACTTGACAGGGTAGAGAGCTTCTTCTCAAGCACCCGCTCAACCTCACGCAGTACTTCCGGGCTGGTACGATCCATAGTTGCGATACGCCGCGCCACATCGCTTTGTACCTCATGCGGCAGATTTTGCAGAATAACGGATGCTTTGTTCGGTTCAAGGTATGCGAGAATAAGGGCGATTGTCTGAGGATGTTCCTGCTGAATAAAGTTCAGGAGATGAGCCGGATCGGTACGCCTGATGAAATCAAAGGGACGTACCTGCAAACTCGATGTCAGCCTATTGATAATGTCAACGGCTTTCTGATTTCCCAAAGCTTTTTCGAGAAGTTCCCGCGCATAATCAATACCTCCTGTAGAAATGAACTGATTCGCCATCATCAATTCCTGGAACTCCTGTAGGATGGCGTCTTTCTGCGCCGGATCTATGGTCTCAAGACGGGCAATTTCAAAAGTAAGAGTCTCAATCTCATCTTCTCTGAGGTATTTAAATATTTCAGCAGAAATTTCCGAGCCTATGGTAACTAAAAAGATAGCGGCTTTTTGTCTTCCATTAAAGACTTTTTCGCTCTTTCTCTTACCACTATGCTCCGTACTTGTATCAACTATTTTTGCCACGTATTACTCCTCTTAATTTCTACGGCGTTTGCCGACGGCCGTAATATACCGGCAAAGCCCGCCGCGCACGATAAACGGACACGCAGTATATCGCACCAAACGCCGGTTCGCACTATTCATCTAATAACCACGTTCTGATAAGTGAGGCGACATCTTCAGGATGCTGCTTCGCCATATTCGCAATATTCTCTTGCAGTTCTATACGGGTGCGCTCTTCCACAGCCATCGCCACCTGTGTCTCATCTTCTTCAGCTTGCATGAGGGCGTTTTCCCGCAGTTCCTGTTCACGGCGGGCGCGATCTTCTTCTTCGAGTCTCCGCCGCCGTTCCATTTCACGGGATATAACTCGGAAGATGAAGAAACCGACAAGAAGCAGCGCAAGTCCGATAACGGCAAACAACAGGACAAGCTGGAACTGCTTCTCTTTAAGTAATTTGGTATCTTCTTCCGCAAACTGACTGCTTCTATCTATTTGTATACTTTGTACCGTTACCGAGTCTCCTCGACTCGCATTGTATCCAATAGCGTCCTGAACAAGCGCCGTTGCAGCCCGCAGATCATCGGTGGAAACCGGCGTGTATTCACGTTCAAGCGAACCGTTTGTTACGACTTGTTTTCCTTTTTCATCCTTCTTTATCTTCCATACCCCGTCTATATTAGCGGAAACCGTTATGCGGTCAATACTCGGAGTTCTCTCTTCTTGGGTGATCCTTTTGTTGATTTCCTCGTTATCAACCAAAGTTTCCTGTGTTACTTCTCCATATAGGTCTGACATATCCCGGAATGCGGGCGCCGTCTGTCCTTCCACACCGGACGGTCCTTCAGGGTTAAAGCCGGTACCTTTCCACGTTGTACTGGATGTGGTCTTTGACCTCGTAATTGACGGCGCCATTTCCGAATCATCGTAAGAAAGCCCCGGCGTCCTGGGTTTCAACGTTACCGGAAAGAATTCTTCGGTATTAACGTTTTGCCGCGAGAGATCCATTTCTATTTTAATGTTCAGATCGCGCACTCTGTCTGATCCGAAAATGCTTTGCAGGGAGGAAAGAATCGCAGCGCGGTATTGGGATTCCAGATTGCGGATCATTTTGTTACCCTTCTCAATTAAACTGAGCCTGTCTATGTCCGCCATACCGGTAAAGTCATTCAGTATAAGTCCCCGCTGATCCGTAATAACGATATTCTCATCGTTTAACCCTTCAACCGCGAATTTTAAGATTTTTTGTATACCTTCGATCTTCTTCCGGTTTTCGATAATATCGCTGCCGGGCTTGGGCGTAATGATAACGCTTGCCGATACGGGGTTTTGATCCGCTGTAAAAAGTTCCTGCCTAGGGATAACAAGGGTAACATTCGCGTCGTCGACTTCATCCAATGCCTTGATATGATCCGTTACCATTTGGGTAATGGCGCGCTGAAGGTTTACATTGCGTTCAAAGTCCGTAATAGTCCACCGGTCGCGGTCAAAAATAGCCCACGGATCCGTGCCTTGTGGAATGAGGTCTTCACGAATGAGAATAACGCGCATACGCCGAGCTGTGGTTTCATCCGGCACCATGATAACGCCGCTTCCCGACACGGATGCTCTAACGCCTTCGGTGTTAATCCTTGTAATAATACGCTCCTGCATATCCACATCCCGTATTGGAGCGTCAATTACCGGTACCATCGTTGGACTAGCGGATACCGAAAACAGAAGAATGATACCCAACACAACAACGCCAATAATGGCGCACAAGATAATTTTCTGAATTAACGACCATTTATTCCAGAGTCTTTTGATATTCTCAACTAACTTTTTGAACCATTCGCCCATGTGCCCTCCCCCGTGGAATCCTTTTTACAATTTTTACTATCGTATGTTGATAAGATCTCTCCACCCCTGTACCAAACGGCTAAGAACGGTCCGTGTGATGTTTAAGGACATCGACGCCTTTGCCTGCGCGATTGTAATGTCATGGGTGTCTACGGAATCAGGATCGACAATAGCTTGCTGAATCAAAGCATTGGAGTACCGTTCATCCGCGCTTACTTGATCAAGGGCGCGGAACATCATATCGTCAAATTGACCGGAACGGAGTACCGCCTCCGAACCGATTTTCTCCTCCAACGTACTAATTTGCTGCCCGGATGGAAACGGATTACCCTCTCCCGAGACTATATGCTTCGCATTGGTTACGGCAAGCTGGAGGCTATCGCCATACGTAAGAACCGGAGGCGTAAGCGTCATATATTACCTTCCTCCTATTTCAAGCGCTTTCTGAAACATCGCTTTACTGCCGTCTATTATGGAAGCGTTTGCCTCATACGCGCGCGAAGCCGCTATGAGATCAACCATTTCCGTAACGATATCGACATTCGGCATCTCAACGTAACCGGCTTGCGGACCTTCCTTGATTGCATCAGGATGCGTAGGATCGTAAACCAGCCGGTTTTTTGTGGACAAGTCCTTCTGCACTTCCACAACCCGCACGCCCGTACCGGCTCCGTTATCCATCCCGTCCGGCAGGAAAGGGGAACGCCAATATGGTCCTTCTGTTTTGGGTCTCATAATAACCCTGCTTCTGCGGAAGGGTCCGCCTTCTGCGGTACGGGTTGTTGATGCATTCGCTATATTATCGGCTATGACATCGGACCGGAGCCGTTCCGCGCTCATACCTGTAGCCGCTATGTTTATCGAACTAAATATTCCCATTGCTTTCCTCCAAATAATCTACGCCCATCTTTACTCAAAAACATTGTTTCCGAAGGTTCCTTTCCCATCGTATAACCCGCCGGTGAACCGGCGCGCTGAAAACTGGGAAAAGCCTCCCTTACTAGTACCATGTTACAAGATTAAAAGCGGATTTTAACCCCGTAATACCATATTTACCTGACTAAATTCAAAGGTCGCCGCTTCTGCAAGCATCGTGTAAAGCATCTGATTCTGCAAAGCAAGCATCGCTTCCTGCTCGGCATCAACGTTGTTCCCATTATTCTTGGATTGACTTACAAAATCTAGCACACGGCGCGGCGTTACATCTCGGTAATCCTTCTTTGTATGATTGGAAATATGCCTGGGATCGGTCAGGGTAAGCTCCAAAGCCGGTCTTTGCTGTTCGGAATCAAGGGCGCGTTTGAGTTCACTCTCGAAATTCACTTCCGATCTCTTGAAATTAGGAACCTGAGCATTAGCTATATTGTTTGCGATCACATTCCGCCTGATGCTGCCGGCGTCCATAGCGCGATGGACAATGTCAAGGGTTTTTTCAAAATTAGTCATATACTCTTTATCGGCACCTTTAAGAAGACAATGTATCATATTATGAAGGTAAATGCAAGGGGGATTAGGGGAAATACACCGGTTTTCGACGCTGTTAATACCAATCAGAATACACGAATTGGAGCATAGCCGCGTATTAGAACAAAAGAGCCATTTTGTAAACATATTACTCACATAGCGCGTTGTACCTGCTGAAAACCATTCAAGTTTGCGGTTTTTCTTGATTTGGACGCTATGTGTATAGTATAATCATCTTAACATAATTCAGAGGAGATATAGATGAGTATGAAGAAGATCATTATTGGCTCGTTTGTCCTGCTGGCGGCGGCGGGTATAACGTTTGGTCAGGCGGCGGGCGTTCCCAAGCCGCAAAGCGATCCGCAAACGGATCAAAGGAAGCGGGACAGCCGCGCTCATCAGGCGGAAAAAAGCACGGCGAGCGGGAGTCTTGCTCTTGTAAAAGGAAGAATCGCGGTACAAAGCGATAACGTAACCTGTTACCTCACCGGTATTAACCGGCTCATCGGGTTTGTTGACGGTCTTAAAGAAGGAGCGAAAGTAACGCTTGAAGGCTATGCGATCACTATTCCCAAAAGCAATCCGGCTGCGGCTGAAGAAAAGATATTTCGTATTACGAAGCTATCATTCAACGGAAAAGAGTATGAGTTGAATGCCGACTCCGCCCCTCATTTCAGTCAAGGATCGCCGTACTTTTCTCATCCTAGCAAACGTGCCGGAACCATGAAAGGGCATCATGGAGATTTTCAGCGGTTCCGGCGGCGCCAAGAATTCCGAAAATTCCATAATGGTAAGCAAGGCGGAAAGCGATAGTAAAACGAAGTCTGCCGGACTGAAAATACCGGCAGGCGTAACGGAAGGGATAGGACAGATGATCGCCCATTTCCCTATTTGTTCGCCGCTCTGGGCCGCAATGCTTTGCGCCTCTTCATCGGCGAGGCGGCTGATTTCCTGCCGCGATTGGAACAGGGTAACGCCGGCGAGGATGCCGATGCCGGTGGCGTTGATACTACTGATGATAAACACCGGTTTAACACCGGTTTTCATAAAACACTCCTTTGCTTTACTATATAGGGTACATAACTAAGGCTATTCACGACCGTGAACTAAGCCTGTTCATGACCATGAACTAAGGCTATTCACGACCGTGAACTAAGCCTGTTCATGACCATGAACTAAGCCTGTTAGGGGGACATAACTAATCCTGTTCACGACCATGAACTAAGCCTATTCACGACCGTGAACTAAGCCTGTTAGGGGTACATAACTAAGCCTGTTCACGACCATGAACTAAGCCTGTTAGGGGGACATAACTAAGCCTATTCACGACCGTGAACTAATCCTGTTCATGACCATGAACTAAGCCTATTCACGACCATGAACTAATCCTGTTAGGGGTACATAACTAAGCCTGTTCACGGCCGTGAACTAAGCCTGTTTAAGGAGAACGCCCCGCAGAGCGCCCTCCTTCTTCCCTCACGTAATCTTGAACCGCGACACCTCTCCGATAAGCGTCTCTATCTGTTTCTTGTTCTCTACGCTTATATCGTTCACCTGGTTCACCGCCATAGTTATCTGCCCCGCTCCCGCGGCCATCTCCTCCATCCCTCTCCGTATCTCGTCCGTTATCGCCTCCAACTCCCTGCTCTCCCTGATTACCTCGCGGCTCCTCCCGCCCATAGCCTGCGCGCTCCTCGTAACTTCATCCGTTATCTCATGCAGCCCGCTTATCGCTTCCGGTATGTTCTTGCTCCCCATTCCCTGCTCTTCCATCGCGCACCGCACATTCGCTTCCTGCTCCGTTACCTTCCCCATGCCCTCGTTTATGGCCTCGAACTTGAGCAGCACTTCCTCCGTGGACTTCGTCATCTTGTCAATCGATGCCTTTATCTTCTTGAGCGCCCCGCTTATCGTTTTAGACTGTTTGCCTGAAGATTCCGCCAGTTTGCGTATCTCATCGGCAACAACCGCAAAGCCCTTGCCCGCTTCTCCCGCGTGCGCGGCTTCTATCGCGGCGTTCATCGACAGCAAGTTCGTTTGGCTCGCTATGTTCTGCATCACCGAGTTTATCTCCAGCAGTCCCTCCGATTCCCTCGCTAT
>JAITAN010000140.1 GCA_031284105.1 Treponema sp.
ACTGCCGGTGAGAGGCTTGCATTATGAACAGGGTCAACGGCGCTTGCCACGATGTGAGACAGCATGATCGCCGCCGGCTTTTCTTGTTGGATAAGCACGGAAAAAGGAGAGATTAGCTCGGTCAGTTCCTCCTTTGTCTGTTTCAGCACGGAACGCGCCTTGTGCGGATCGGAGTCGCTGTTACCCGGAAAATGTTTTACCACGCAGGCAACGGAAGCTCTTTTCATGCCGCGAACAAAAGCGACAACTGCTTTCTGAGTAAAAAGCGGATCAGGCCCAAAGGAGCGCGTCTCTAAAAAACGGCCGTTCTCATCATTCAAAATCTCAGCCACAGGCGCAAGGTTCAGGTTTATCCCCAAAGCCTGTATTTCCTGCGCCGAACGGTACGCGGTCTCTTCCAGTTCTTGCAGCGCAGTTTCGGCCCCCTGCTCTCTTGCCAACTGCCAAAAATCAGCCGCCGCCGGTATGCGGGTAACCGTATCGCCAAACCTCTGCACAAGGCCGCCTTCATGGTCGACCGCAATAAAAAGCTGCACACCCGATGCGGTATCCCGGCAGTCCGACAGAAAGTCTCTGATGCTTTGTGCATCGGGGGCAATATTGTAACCGAACAGCATAAGCGCCCCGACTGGATATTCATGGAGCAGCCTCTTCATGGGTTCCGACAAGGCGGTATTTCCATCAACACCGGTCATCAAAACCTGCCCTGAAAGTTCTCTGTCATTCATGCCGGCAACGATCCGTTCAGCGGCCGCTTTAAGCGGATCAAGCGGCTCGGCCTCTGCCTCCTGTTCATCCTGTTCGGGAAGCTGTGCGGACTCTTTTAGTGCGGTTTGTATCGGCTCTTCTTTTGCGGTTTTGGTACAAGCGGCGACAAGAAAAACCAAGAGTAACCAGCGCATTTTATACATAACTTATCCTCCATTACGCCTTTCATTATTCAAAAGAAGCGGCATTGAATTCAATCCACACAGGCCAGCCTGTTTCAAAGGTTCTTGTATCAAGGATGAGTATACGGCTTTTTGCCTAAAAGAAGCGGGAGCTCGGACAAAAAACAGGTCAGACCTCGCAGCCTGTTTCAAAGCGGTGTACGGTTTTTTGCCCGCCAGCGGGTTTCTAAACAGGCACGGCCTGTTTCAGAGGTTGTTGTATCGAGAATGGAGTACGGCTTTTTGCCTGAAAAGAGCATTTCTGATCAGAAATAATCATTCCTAGCCCAAAGGGATCAGCTTCTATCAGACGAAGAGTCGTACGCCACTCCCGATACAAGAACCTTTGAAACAGGCCGTGCCTGCTTTGAAACAGGCTGTGCCTGTTGACAAGACAAAAGCTTTACTTCTACAGTAAATCATGCTTAACAATTACTATCTGTCCACCGAAGGGACTCCCCATAATAATGCAAAACCGGGGGATTTTGCACGTACCGTATTGATGCCCGGCGACCCCTTGCGGGCGCAGTATTTAGCGGAAAATTACCTTGAGAATGTGCGCAACATAAATACCGTGCGCGGTATGCTGGCTTTCACCGGAACCTACAAAAAAAAGCCAATCTCTGTGATGGGATCCGGCATGGGAGTTCCAAGTATGGGTATATATTCTTACGAGCTTTTTACCCATTACGGCGTAGAAAATATCATCCGCATCGGCACTTGCGGCGGACTTGTGCCTGAAATAAACGTAGGAGACCTTGTCCTCGCCCTTGCATCTTCTACCAACTCAAATTATGCGCACCAATACCGCCTTGACGGCACATTCTCCGCCTGCGCCACCTACGAGCTGCTTGAAAAAGCGGTTGAAGCAATCCGAGCATCAGGCTTTCCTTATTGGGTGGGCAATGTTCTTTCTTCGGATATATTCTCCCTTTACGGCGCGGAAGGAGAAAGCGGCTTCCAAAAATGGGCGCGCCTTGGGTGCGGCGCTACCGACATGGAATCCTATGCACTCTACTGCAACGCCGCCTATTGCAAAAAGAAGGCTCTCACCATCCTTACCTGTTCAGACTCCGATATAACCGGCGATAGTTTAAGCGCCGAGGATAGACAGAAAGCGCTGAAGGCTATGTTTCAAGTAGGTTTATCTATCGGCACGGAAGTCTAGACAAGTATAAACCAGCGTCTTCAAGGAGAATCGGTAAAGCCTATTCTCCTTTTTTTTTATAAATTAGGGTAAAAACACGGGGCGAGCGCACAAAGCCTATAGAAATCTATAAAACAGTACGCTATAGTTTAGCGCTGGGCTTGTATAAGCTCAGTATACTTTAGTTTCTAAAAGAGGTGTTTATGAATTTGCGTATTATATTGAACTATGCCCCCCCCCCCTACACACGTTTATCCGTGCTTAGCCGTTTTTCTTTCGTTGCTGCTTATAGCAGCTCCTCTGTATGCTCAAAACCATCAGAAAATACATCCTATCGATTCCCCCGTATATCGGGCAATTACCTCGCTTTACATAGCGCACGGCATGGCGCTGCCTTCAACGACGGGCCCTTGGAGCGAAGATGAGCTTCTGCTCATGCTTGAACGCCTTGATCTCCAACAGCTCAGGGCCGATGAAGAAGCCGCCTACAACTTTGCCTATAAAGAACTGCTTCAACAGCCATCCGCGCTTGATTTTACACTCCGCCTGAACCTTGAAGCTTATGCCCACACGAATACAAAAGACTTCACCCTGCTTTCCGACTATATCCGTGAGCCTAACCGTGCCAATAACCTCGTTGATTTCGATACCGAGCTGCGCATAATCGATCATGTTTACGGCTTATTTACCTTCTCGCTGGGCAATACAATGGTAAACAAAGCAGTCGAGGCGTATCCGGGAGGCTCGCCCTTGTTGGGATCGGCTTTCTTTGGAGAGACCGCCTTTAGCACCAATGTTCCGGTTGTTCCGCCGGCAGAACTGTCGGACATAGGCTTTAACTTTCCTATCCGTTCCTTTGCCGCTTTTGGAGGGACAGGCTGGAGCGTGCAGGCCGGACGAGACCGGCTCTCGTGGGGGCCGGGAGAGTCGGGCAACTTCCTAGTCGGCGACCATATACAGTACCACAACACGGTTCACACAAGCTTCTATAATAAGAACCTGAAATACACCTTCAATGTTTCAAGTTTTGTCAGCCCTAACGAGTACTACACCGCTCGTAATGAGAGCGGCAGCTTTGACGGCTGGAGCACAGAACATTCCATTGTCAACGCATGGAGGCCGTATGACGGCTGGCCGAAACTGGACGGGACAAACCTCTTCATTGCACATCGGCTTGAATGGCGGACCTTGTATAACAAGCTGAACCTTGTCCTGATGGAAGGCGTTATCTATCAAAACGATACCGGCGCGGTGGATTTGCAGTACATCCTTCCTTTTACCTTCCTGCATAACCAATACCGGCAAGAGAACTCCAACTCCATACTTGCGTTTGAAGCCGACTTCACCCCGATACCTTTTCTTAACATCTATGGGCAGGTCGTTCTTGACGAATACGCCTTGGCGGAGACGGTTCCCGGAAAAGGCGACGGCGCTCGTCCTGACGGGATGGGCTTTATGCTTGGGGTGAAGACGGCTATACCAATCGCTGCCGGTATGCTCACAGGTTCTGTGGAAGGAGCTGTCACCACGCCCTACCTTTATCTGCGCTCGACAAACGGCGGTTCTGATGAGCAGGATATGGCCATGCGCCCTCTTAACTTCGTGGTGGCTACGCGGTATTTTAGCGCCAATGACAATCAATTCTTTTATGATGAAAGTCCACTGGGCTACCGGTGGGGGAACGACGCTATCGTCATGAACATCAACGGCGGGTATGAGCGGTACGGCAAGTGGGCGCTTGAGGCGAACTATATGCTGATGGTTCACGGCACTTTCGACCAATGGACCATCTGGGGTATTGTGAATGTGAGCGAGCCGCCGTATAACCAAACGACTCCAACGACAAGCCATGCGAACAAGGACAGTTATGCAGACCCTTCTGCCCGGTCGCGCAATGCGGTAGAGGTGATGAATGCTTTTTCTTTAGTCGGTTCATGGACAATATGGCGGGCGCTTAAGGTTTACGGGCAAGCCGACCTTGTGAACATTGTCCATCCTGAGAATATAAAAACAAACAAGCCGATTACGGACCTTCAGTTTACTCTTGGGGTAAGTTATACCTTTTGACAGGCACGAAGCAGGCCAGCTTGTTTGAAGGTCTGACCTGATTCAGGCACGGCCCCTGCCCTATGATTCTGCTGCGAGCCTTCCGCAATGCCAGACTCTAGTCCGCTCGTTCTCTATTCCCTTTCGTGTTTTCGTTCCACTAAGTTCAACACATAATAGGTAATAAAAATATACACGCCCATTATCGAAAGATTGAGCGCAAAGAATAGTATGGCAGGGCGTTCCTCCGGCCAGTAGTCAAACGAAAAACCGAGAAAGAGTTTTGAAAACATATCCCTATCGAAAGACGACCACACGCCGCAAGCGGCAGCCGCAAATGCAGTAATACGCGCAATAGTTTTTCGTGTGCGGGTTTTTCTTTTAATTCTCAGCATCTTGCGGAAAGCGTTCATAATCATGCCCCAATGCAAACCGATATGCACGCCAATCAGGGGCAAGCACCAGTAGGCGGCGGTCGTGTGTGTCAGCCGTAATTCCATGCCGCCGGGCAGGTGCAGGAAGGCAAGCACGGCGCGGGATTGTAACACACCAGTAATGATAAGCGCGGCAAAAGCCAACGCAAGCAATAGGTTGACCGCAGTCGCCATGCCGCGCCGCAGGGTATACGCGCCGTTAAAAATATGCGCCCACCAGTTCCGGTTGAGCGCATTATGCGCAATACATACCACGCACACGGCAGCGCCTATCCACTCATGGGCGGCGTCTCCGGTTACGCGGTAGGCGAGGGCGCACAGTAAGAGGATGGTAAGGGCAAGGTCGAGGGCGAGCCTTTTGTTCACCGCGCCGTTATTCCGTTTTTGCGCGGCCGGTTCATAATTCTCCATACCATTCTTCCTCTTTTCTTATGCGCCTTGCCGGATCCAATTGGTTCCAACCTCTTCCTCTTGCTCAGATAAGCCATGTTCTTCCCAACAGGCATACTGGATATGGTAACGCGCTGGTTCAACTCGCCAAAAGCCGCAGGCGCGCCTGAGCGCACCAGATGCGCAAGCAAAATGAACGGGACTCCCGTTGTCCATCTTACGCTCCCCGAGTCATAGAGCGCCGGCCACTTTGTGCGGCTGGTACAGCTCCTCTAGGTACTTGATTTCTTCCGCGCTTAACACCAGATCCAATGATTTAACGCCGTCTTTTATGTACTCTAGTTTTGTCCCGCCGATAACAGGAGCGGCTATATAAGATTTGGACAACAACCACGCGAGAGCTATTTGAGACATGGTAATTCCGTGCTTACCGGCAAGTTCCGCCACTCTTTCGGCTATGGGCTTGTCAATTTCCACACTCGAAAGATACTTCGACTTATAAGCATGGTCGGTTTCACTCCGCTTGCTGGTTATGGACCAGTCTCGAGAAAGGCGGCCTGAGGCAAGCGGAGAGTAGGGAGTGCAGGATACCTTCTGGTCAAGGCAGAGCGGTATCATCTCCCGTTCCTCCTCCCGGTATATCAGGTTGTAGTGGTTCTGCATGGATATAAATTTTGTCCAGTTGTACTTTTCCGCTGTATACTGGGCCTTCTGAAACTGCCATGCGTACATGGCCGAAGCCCCGATATAGCGAACTTTTCCGCTTTTAACCAAGTCATGCAGGGCGGACATCGTTTCCTCTATGGGGGTCTTGTAATCCCACCGGTGGATGATATACAGGTCAATATAATCCAGACCCAAACGTTTCAAACTCTGTTCAGCTTCGAAAACAATTTCCTTGCGGGAAAGTCCGCCGCCGTTGGGCGCCGTCCTTTTGCCGTCCCCTTCGCCCTCCATCCTCATCGAAGTGAAGACTTTTGTGGCAATGACAATCTTTTCACGGGGCAGTTCCTTGACGGCTTCTCCCAGGTATTCCTCGCTGGTGCCGTAAGAATAACAGTTTGCCGTGTCAAAGAAATTGATCCCTAAATCATAAGCGCCGAGTATCGCCTCTTTGCTTTCCTCTTTTCCGGTAACCCAGCTATGGAAGCCGGTGCTTACATCACCAAAGCCCATACACCCAAGGCAGATTCGGGATACATCTAATCCTGAATTACCAAGTTTTACATACTGCATTATTTCCTCCTATAATTTGACCGGTTCATAGGTCCGGTTATGTTCTATATTTAACTTAACGCCGGCCCTCAAGGCCGGTTAGCTTATATTCCCAGTTTGCGAAGCCACGCCGTAAGGTCCCGGTTAGGCGCGGTTACCCGCGTGCCGTCCTTTGGGTTCGTGTCAAAGGCGCTGACGGAAAGCCCTTCTCCGATGGCGGCTTTGGGGCAAAGTTTCTTTATGTCGTCAAGACTGCGCCCGAAACGGCTGCCCCCGTGGGTAATAAGCGGGTATATCGTCTTGCCCGAAAAGTCGTAGGCTTCAAGGAAGGTGCCCCCTCCCCCCATCGGCAGGGTTCCCCACCAGTTCGGATAACACAGAAAGACCGTACCGTATTGCCCCATGTTGGTGTCGGCGCCGGAAAGGGCGGGGCGGGCGTTACTGTTCTGCTCCTGCTTGGCTACATCGATACATGCGTTATAGGCGCCGGGATAGGCTTTCACCGTCTTTATCTCGAACAAATCACCGCCGGTCTCCTGCGCTATTTGTCCTGCAAGGACCTTGTCGTTTCCGCTCCATGAAAAATAGGCCACCAAAATCTTGTTTTGACTTTGCGCCGTCATAGTCGCCTCCATATAGTATGCATCACCCGTTAATATTCCAAGGATACATTCAACACGGAGTCGAATACAGGCTATTCTATTAGCAATAATGCGTCAACTAGGTTAAAAGAGGAGGTACCGCTGGATCTCTTGAAAGGGGAAATGCTGGATTGGAAGTCTGCGCTACGGAAAAGGTTTGACGCAACCGGAGCAATGGCTAAGGAAGAATTCAGCGCGTTTTTGGTAGAGGATGCGGCATCTCGTGAAAAAACGCTCAAATTGTTATTAATTTTAACCACCGCTATCGAAAATCAGTACAGATCAGTGCAGAATGGAAAAGATTGCCCTGTTCAAACGGGACGCAGGCGGCGCCATAGAAGTCATTTTGAGAGGACCTGAAAAACATTTCCCCGGCGCGGTTCTCGAAAAACGGCAATTTTTCAGAATATATATTGAGCGATAGGAAGAAGTTTTCCCAACACTCAAGCTATTTTCGGCGATCATAGATCGAGTGTTGGGAAAGGTTTGGAAGATATGGTATACGGCGCGATGAGCCTTCCCCGCCGCAGAACCACGGGAGGGCAAACCTATTGCGAATCAAAATTCTTTCTACCGGTTTGACGGACGCATGGCTCTCATGGCGTTGAGAACAGCGATAAGGGACACGCCCACATCACCGAACACCGCTTCCCACATGGTGGCCATGCCCAAGGCGCCCATGACAAGGATGACGCCCTTGACGGATAGGGCGAAGACGATGTTCTGCCAGACGATATTTCGGGTTTTTCGGGCAATGCGGATCGCGCCCGCGATTTTTGAAGGCTCATCGGTCATCAGCACAATGTCTGCGGCTTCGATTGCCGCATCGGAGCCAACGCCTCCCATAGCAACGCCTACATCGCTGCGGGCAAGCGACGGCGCATCGTTGATGCCGTCTCCAACAAAAACCAACGCGCCGGGCCCGGACTTGCTCTGTTCCAGGGCTTCGAGGTATTCTACCTTTTGGTGGGGCAAAAGTTCAGCAGACACCGAGTCAAGCCCGATCTGGTTGGCTATGCTCTCACCAACCGCTTTGCTGTCGCCGGTGAGCATGGCGATTCGTTTCACCCCCATAGCTCGCAAACCCTCGACGGCCTGTTTGCTATCGGCTTTCAGTTCATCGGAGATGATGATGTATCCCGCATATTCGCCGTTCACCGCCAGGTACACCGCCGTTCCCAATTCTCCGGCAACGGGAACAGCGATCCGCTCCGCTTCAAAAAGTTTGGCGTTTCCCGCCAGCACCGCGTCTTCTCCGACACGGACGCGGACGCCTTTTCCGGCGATTTCCTCATATGCGCCTATTATTTCGGCGTCAAGGTCTTTCCCATAGGCGTTCCTGATTGAAAGGGCTATGGGGTGGTTGGAGTGTGATTCCGCGTGGGCCGCATAGCACAGCAATCTTTCTTCGGTAAGCCCGCCTGCCGGGACGATCTTTGTTACCCTAAACGCCCCCTTGGTCAAGGTTCCGGTTTTGTCAAACACCACGGTGTCCACATTGGTGAGCGCTTCGAGGTAGTTGCTCCCTTTTATGAGGATGCCGTTCCTTGAAGCGCCGCCAATGCCGCCGAAAAAGCTTAAGGGTATGGAAATGACCAGGGCGCAGGGGCAGGAGACCACGAGGAACACCAGCGCCCGGTTTATCCATTCGGCGAAAGACGCATCGGGGATAAAAAGGGGCGGAAGAACCGCCAGCGCTACGGCGGAAAACACCACCGCCGGGGTGTAGTAACGGGCGAATTTGGTGATGAAGTTTTCAGTGACGGATTTTTTGTTCCCCACATTTTGCACAAGGTTGAGGATTTTAGAGACGGTGGATTCCCCAAAGGACTTGCTTGTTTCAATAGTGAGCAGTCCGCTTTTGTTGATCGACCCGGAAAGGACGGCGCTGCCTTTCCCCACGTCCCGCGGCAGGGATTCGCCGGTAAGGGCAGAAGTGTCCAGGGCGGAAAACCCCTCTGTTACCACGCCGTCCAGAGGGATTTTTTCACCGGGTTTCACCACGATAAGATCCCCGATTTGCACCTTTTCCGGGGACACCCGCTCAAGGCCGGCGGCGGTTTTCAGGTTGGCGTAATCGGGCCTGATATCCATGAGGGCGGATATGGATTTGCGGGAACGTCCCACCGCGTAATTCTGAAAGGCTTCGCCCACCCGGTAGAAGATCATCACCGCCGCGCCTTCGGGATATTCGCCTATGACAAATGCCCCGATGGTGGCGATGCCCATTAAAAAGTTTTCATCGAATATTTCACCTCTGGTACTATTCTTGACTGCCTTGATAAGAACTTCACCGCCCACCAGAATATAGCTTGCCAGAAAGACGGCAAGCCGCATGAATGGCGCCCGCGGGATGGACGGAGTATAATCAAAGACCATCCCCAAAACAAAGAGGGCTACGCCAAGAATAAGGCTTGTCCGCCGGAACCCTGTCTTTACCGGAACGGAATCCGCGCTTTTCGCGGTCCCTGCGGCCCCCGCGGTCTCGCGGTTGGGGAAAAGGGCAACGTCGTGCAGTTCGATAGAAGGTTCCAGCCGTTTGATGGTTCTGCCGGTACGGGTCATGATGTCATCCCACCGCGCTGAATCCCGCGTTTCGATGATGAGTTTTTGCACGGAAAAATCGACCAGCGCCCGGCTTACCCCTTCCAGAGCGCCGACGTGCTTTTCAATTTTTGCCGCGCATTTGGGGCAGCAGAGGTTGTCCAGAATATACTCTCGTTTTAATGCCGCTTCCATAGATTCCTCCTAACGCGCTTTAACGATGATGTCTTCATCAACGCTCCGGACAATGCCGGCAATGGTTTCACGCAGGGCGCTTTCGTCTCCCTCATATTCAAGGGTAAGCCGAGTATTTTGAAAATCCACCGACACCTGCCGCGCCTTCGGCAGGCGCTTTACCTTTTCGTCAATTTCTGCCGCGCAATTAGGGCAGCAGAGACCTTCCAACAAGTACGTCTTTCTTGTCATATCAAACACTCCTTAATCATATATTATTGAACGGTTGATAACTTGTTCAACCGTTTGCGTAAAAAAAACAACCGCCTCCCTCATTCGCCGACATGCGCCAAGCCTTGGGCGAAAATAGTTCCCACATGCTCGTCTTCCAGAGAATAGTAGACCACTTTTCCCGTGCGGCGGTACTTCACCAGCCGCGTCTGCCTAAGGGTTCTGAGTTGGTGGGAAATGGCGGACTTGCTCATGCCCAAAAGAGCCGCGATGTCGCAGACGCACATTTCAGCCTGCAAAAGGGCGCAGAGAATTTTAACCCTGGTGGAATCGCTGAAAACCTTAAACAGGTCCGCAATGTCCAGCAACACTTCATCGGTAGGCATCTTTTCCCTGACCGCGGACACCACGTCCTCGTGGATTATATTGCAGCCGCAGCTTTCAATGTCCGAAACGCTTTTCACCATGCCGCCTCCTTAATAGTTGAACACATGAACATATATACTATACGCAGGTTCGTGAGATATGTCAAGGGGTTTTTGATTTTTTATGATTTTTTGATTAAAGGATGTTTCAAAACGCGAACTGCGTTTGGGTTAGTTTGGGGCGGTTCATTGAGACGGAAACGCAGGGGAGGCGGCCGGCGATGTCGTCTCAAACGCCGCATTGCATCAATCCGCTTGAATTCCAGGGGGAGGATAAGGAACGGTTTTTACCGCTATCGGGATTCACGTTCCCGCAATCCAATTCTCCAGCAGCGTAAGCCCGGCCGCACCCGATTTTTCAGGGTGAAACTGCGTAGCGCATAGCGCGCCCCGTTCCACCGCGCTGCAATAGGTACAATAATATTCCGCTTCCGCAGCCGTAACCGTATCGTCCACAGGGTCCGCATAAAAAGAGTGTATATAGTAAAAGAAAGAATTTTCCGGCAGTCCCTTAAAAAGCCGTGAGGAAGCGCGGGCTTTCGTATTGTTCCAGCCGATTTGCGGCACCTTTCTG
Source organism: Treponema sp. (assembly GCA_031284105.1). Taxonomy (GTDB): domain Bacteria; phylum Spirochaetota; class Spirochaetia; order Treponematales; family Breznakiellaceae; genus JAIRKH01. Next base: position 10,751 of record JAITAN010000140.1, read on the forward strand.
CCCGGAAACCGCCGCACCGTTCCTTGGATAACGGAAAGCCCCCGCACGTCCTTACCGTCAACCCGCGGCGCTTCCTCGGATGCGTCGAATAAAAGCTGCAATCCTATGCAGATGCCCAAGAACGGCTTATCCGCGTGTATCCATTCCCTAATAGCGGAAACGTACCCCAGCTTTTCAAGAGAAGCCATGGCCGTGGCGAAATGCCCGTCGCCCGGAAAAACGATCTTCTCAAAACCACGCATATCTTCGGGATCGCGTACAAAACGAGCGGCCGCATTGAGCCGCTGCAAGGCGTTCATCACCGAACCGAGGTTACCCGCCCCGTAGTCAAGCACTCCAATCATACCATCACCAACGGTCTATCAAGGAGAGCCTTTGTCGAGGGAATCTCGTTCCGCGCCCGCCCGTCAATTTCCACTGCGTCCCGTAACGCGCGGGCCGCGGCCTTGAACAGGGCTTCGATTTTGTGATGATCGCTTCGTCCCCGCAAAATATCGAGGTGAAGCGTAAGACCCGCGGCCGCGGTAAAGGCTTGCCAGAAATCTTCGATAGCGTCGGTTTGAAAAGAGAAATTGCCGGAAACGAGCGGAACGCCGGAGAGTCCCGCGTTGAATACCAGAAACGCTCTGCCGGAAACATCAACGGCCGCACGCGCCAATGCCTCATCCATAGGGAAAAGACAGGTTCCGCATCGTTTAACGCCCACCTTGCGGTCCAGCGCCTTTGCGAAACACTGCCCCAGCACGATACCCGTATCCTCGATCAGGTGATGCTGATCCACATCGAGATCGCCGGAGGCCTGCGCCGTTATGTCGAAAAGCCCATGTTTCGCAAAGGTATTGAGCATGTGCTTCATAAAACCGATAGGGTACTCCAACTTGACGCTTCCGGTTCCGTCAAGGTTGAGCGTGAGGTAAATATCCGTTTCTTTGGTTATTCTGTGGATTTCCGCTGTTCTGTTCACGGTACCGCCTTCCGTAAATCGTATTCAACAATATCGGTTGCGCCGGATTTTTTTAGATACGGGATAATATCGGGCACTTCATCCTTTCTGACGGCTATCTTAACCGCAAAACCGGCGTTGTTTCCGTACAGCGGCGCGACCGTAGGGCTTCTCATGCTGGGCAATGAACCGATAAGCTCGTCAAAGAACGATTCGGCTACGTTCATTTCGAGCATCACCCGATCCCGCCCGTCAAGAACAGCCTTAAAAAGCATGGCAAGCTCTTCAATGCGTCCGCGTTTTTCCGGATCCGCACGCGCGGCCTTTGATGCAACGAACCGAGTTGAAGACTCGAGCAGCGTGTCGATGATCTTCAAGCCGTTCTTCCGTAACGTCTGCCCGGATGAAGTATTATCAACGATCATGTCCGCATCATCGGGCGGAAACACTTCCGTGGCGCCGTAGGTGCGGAGTATACGGAAATCGTATCCTTTTTTTGTAAGCCATGTTTCCGCAAGGTTCACATATTCGGTTGCGACGGTAAGCTTTCTCCGCTTAAGATCCGCGAGGGGGCATTCGGCCGGAACCGCGGCCACAATACGGACGCGGTCGAAACCAAGGTCCATGATTTCTTCAACTTCGGCGCCGGTTTCTTGCAGCCAGTCTATACCGGTAAAACCCGCGTCATGACTGCCCAATTCAAGCAGGGCCCCCACGTTTTGCGGCTTCATTATTTTTGCGTCAAGCCAGTCCGCTTTGACGACCGGACGGTACATCCTATCCGCAAGAGAAACCGGAAAGCCCGCGTCGCTAAACAGGGCGGATACATTGTCAAAAATCCGCCCTTTTGGGATCAGAATACGTAATTTATCCATGAAAAAAAGTATAGGGCTTATGCGCCCGAATGTCTAGCGGTTCCGTGCGGTTGTTATGCAAGCAGCAGGATCGCCAGATACACGGCGCTGAAAACAACGATGCAGACGTTTCTGAAGGCGCGCTCCCGTTTACTACCGGTAACAATATTCGCTATATGGTAGTGGCGTTTGTCCAGCGGGTAAAACCACGGGACGCCTTTCCGGTTAAACGTATCCGCGAGTAAATGGCTTATCCACCCGATGCAAAAGCCTACCCATATACTGAACAAGACATCGGTGAGCGTAGTATCGGGCATATAGCCGATGATGTACAGAATCGGCAGCATGATTATCAGCAGCGCGAGGCCGCTGTGGGTTCCCCGCCTGTGTTTGGCAATGGGCAAAAGCAAGCGGATAAGGCAGAGCAGCACAAACACGGTAAGGACCGGAAACAGTACGTTCACCGGATGGATGAGATTATCAATAAAACACAAATACACCGCTAAGCCCAAGGAGGCTATGCCGAAAAAGGTTATTGACGATTTCAGAAATAGCCGTACCGCTTTGCCGCCCTTGCTGTTCGGCAGATCGATATCCGGTCCAAGGCTGCCCGCTAATGCCGGCAACATACCGATCAGCGGGTAGTACGCGTGCTGCGCGCTTATGTCGAACGCGAGTTTTTTCTCCGCGATGCTTATGGCAATGGGAATCGCCGCGCTCAGCCCGCCTATAACAATATGGGTATATCCATTCATGGCGCCTTGTCCTCCTAACATTAAACCATCCGTATATTCAAACGTATTCAAATATATTCAAATATAGTAAAGGTTGTTTTCCCCGGAATCGGCCGTTCTTTGGCGATCCGGTTCTATGACAAAATCAACTGATTCTATCGCGAAATCAACTGATTCTGCGGTGAAATCAACTGATTCTGCGGCGAAATCAACTGATTCTGTGACGGAATCAACTGATTCTATCGCGAAATCAACTGATTCTATCGCGAAATCAACTGATTCTGTGACGGAATCAACCGATTCTACGGCAAAATCAACCGGTTTTATGACCGCGTTATTCTATGACCGTGTCATAAACGGTCTATTTTATTTATGGAGGCGCAATAACATGACGCATTACAAACATTGGCTGTCGGGCGGCCGGGACGACCAG
>JAITAN010000265.1 GCA_031284105.1 Treponema sp.
AGGAAAATCCACTGGTCGCTTTTCCCCGATGCGTTGTCCATTGTCAAAAAGCGCGTTCCCTTTACCGTGGCGGGGCTTTGAAACACAATCACCGTGCGGGTGTACCCGTTAGCCCCATCCTTCGAATACTGGTCGATAGCCCGCTCGGTGGTGGACCCGTTTTTCGCGGTGATCACCATGCGCGAGCGGCTCGACATCGTGTCCGATTGGATTCGGTCTTTCGTCGATTGCATGATCGCTACGGCACTTTGTGCAACGGCTCCTAGAGCCGATGCATCCTGGGCCAAAACAGATCCTGCACAGAGTGCAGCCGACAAAATAAACAATGCAAATCTTTTCATTTTGCTAACTCCTATAAAAGGCGGCGGTATCGCCCGCCGATGTTAATCGAGCATTAACACTTTCGTGTTAATGCTACTCCTTACATATAAACTCAGGCAGACTGCCTGTTGTTCCCATAGATAAACTTAGGTCTAATCGTCATGATCAACACGGGAATAACCGTAAAGCTGACGATGGCGCTGATTGCCATTGACAGCGCGACAAGCCCGCCGAACTGCGCTATAATGCGGAAGCGTGAAAGGGTAAGCACAATGAAACTCGCACCCACCGACACGGCGTTTATCAGTATCGCCTTTCCCGCGCCGAAAAAAGTCCGGTAGAGATAATCACCGCCGCCTGAGTATTCCCGCTTGAAGGCGTCGATAAAGTGAATCGTGTAATCAATGCCGATCCCTACGGCAAGGCTTGCGATAAGCGCGGTCGCCGCATTGATGGTGATGTGCAGAAAACTCATCACGGCAAAGTTTCCGATAATGGCAATCGTCAAAGGCAGGGCGGCGATAATGCCCGCTGTCAGGGACTTGTAGGAAAACGCCATGATAATCAGAACGATAAGCACGGAAATCAGTATCGAGATAATCTGCGATTCCACTATAAGTTTGACAGCCTCCGTATCCTGTATTATCCCGCCGCCGACAATAACTCGTACATTGTTCGGGAAGTTTGCCGCTACATACTCGTTTACCACGTTAATGACGTTTTGCGCATCATTCTGCCACTGGGTTTTTATCAGTATCATGGTTTGAATGGCGGTCGGCTCCAGCGGGTCATTGGACATACTGTCTTCGGACTGCCCTCCAAGCAGCACGAGGTAGTTCGATATAAGCTGTTGTAATTCCTCGTCCGTTGTCTTGCCGTACCGCGCCGGGTCCGAGGGAATTTCGTAGTAGGAATAACCCTCGTAATTCGCCATGCGTTTAAGCTCCCGCTCCAGCTCGTTTGCGCTCATGTTTGGCTGTTTCCCGGCGGCGGCGTTAAGCATGGCGAAGGTGAGGGGCGTTTCCGCTGACGCAGGGGATGTTCGGGATATTTGAATGTCCGCATCGCCAGGAACCGAGACAGGGGAACTTTCCGGCGCTTCATCTTCACTATCATCAAAACTAAAATCCCCAAGGCCAAAGTCGCCGAATCCAAAATCATCGCCGCCGGAATCCGCCATACCGGCTGCGGCTACGCCATCGGGGGATTCGTCCATGTTGAACAACTGGTTCATGCGCTTAACCATGTCGGTAAAGCCGGTTACTTTGGTAACTTGCGGCACACGCTCGATAAGGTGGGAGGAAAGACCCTCAATGGCGGTCAGGGTTTTGGGGTTGAGCAGGGTTTGCGTGTCGTCCGCCTCAACCGACAGGATAAGATTCGTGGAACCGCCAAAATACTCGCGGATAAAGCGGTCGCTGCGGCTTACCTCGGAGTCGTCGTTAAAATACTCAACTACCGCATTGTCAACGACGACTTTGGACGCGCCGATAATCGAAACAACAACGACCAACGCCGTGATGATCATCACGAGGGTTTTCTTTTTTACGATGGCGCTTAAGGAGCGGGCAAAGCGGGCATCGAAATCGGAGCCGGACGTGCCGATTCTGATTTTTTTCCGCGCCTCCAGTTTTACGGCGCGAGGACCCCGGATAAGGAGTATCGCGGGAATGAACGTCATGGCTATGACAAACGCGACGAGGACGCCGAAACCGGCAAAAATACCGAAGTCGCGCGTGGGGCCGAGCGGCGTGAAAGCAAATGAAATGAAGCCCGCTAAGGTGGTAAGCGCGGCAAGAAGCACCGGCTTTACCAGTTTCCGCACCAAGTCCAGCACGAAAGCGCGGTGTTCTGCGGCGGTAAAGGTTTTGTCGTTTATCCCGTCCTTGTAATGGGAGATGACGTGGACGGCGTAGGCGCTTCCCACCGCGATAAGCATGCACGGGAGTATAACGGAAAGTATAGTCATGGCTACGCCCAAAAGCGGCATTGCTCCGACAGCCCATATAACCGAAATGAGTACGGTTAAGAGCGGAAGCGTTACATAGCTAAAACGCCGGAACGAGAAGATGAGAACGGCAAGCACCACCGCGATGGCAAGGGGGATGAGAACCATAACATCGGTACCGACCGATTCGTTTATGGCTGCCTCCAGGACCGGTTCTCCGGCGGTGTAGACCGCGGCGTATCCCGCGAACATCTCCTTCGCCATGTCGCGTATCTTCGTGAGAACCGCCAAGACTTCAGGTCTGGACGTGTCGCCTGGCGCGGCGTTAATCTTTATCATTATTTGCGCGGCGGAGAGATCGTCGGACACAAAAGAACCCTGGTACATATCCCATGAGGCGAGGCGGCGTTTAAGTTCCGCGATCTCTTCCTGAGTTCCCGAAAAGTCCTCACCCACCAGGTCGGTAACGATGATGCTTTCGTTGTCTGCGGTGATGTACTGGGTTGTCATAAGCGAATCTGCGTTTTTAACCAGTTCGATGTCTTCCACCGCTTTGGTAAACTCCTTGACCCGCGACAGGAACACGCGGTCAAAGACGGTTCCATAGGGACGCTCAAGTCCCACGACGATGATGATTTCATCACCATATTCCGCTTCCAGATGATCGGTCGTTATCCGCGCCGGATTGTCCCGCGGCAGGAAGTTGGCCAAGTTGTTGTCCATCTGCGCCTTGGGCATTTGCAACGCGAAAAACACGGTGATGGCGGCGACAACGCCCACTATCACCCAGGGATGCTTAAAAAATTTCTCCAATGTAAAACTCCTTACAATCTTGATATTACATCCAAAATATGGTACTCTTTGAACAGAATGAGAAGCACAATACACCTTAATCTGCACTGAACGGAACAGAACGGCGTGTTTTGTTCCATTCGAGATATTTTTTTGAGAAGTGTTTGATTATTATGGAGAAAAAAATGGAGAAGAAAACGGAAAAACCGGGCCGAAAGGCGCGTTATACCAGAATGGTATTACAGGACAGTGTAACCGAGCTTTTGCGAACAAGGCCAATTACACGGATTTCCATCAAGGAAATTTGCGATCTCGCCGACATCGGGCGCACCACATTTTATGCTCATTACGATGATCAATACGACCTCTTGCAGCAGATAGAGGAGCAGACGTTTATTGATATAGATAAAATCATACAGTCCTTCATGCGCTCGGCAAAAAAATCAAGTATCCGGGAGGTTACCGTTTTCATACAGGAGATATTACAGTACATCGCCAACAACGGTAATTCGATTCAGGTATTGTTGAGCGAAAACGGGGACAGCGGTTTTCAGAGAAAATTTTTCCGTCTCGGCATTGAAAGCATACGGCAAGCTACGGAGGCCGCCGGTGTTACATCACAGAAAGTGAAAACGGGTAAATATGGGAGTGTTTTTGTGGTAGGCGGTACTCTTACGCTCGTTCAGGAATGGCTTAAAAACGGCATGGATACGCCGGTGCCGGAGCTGGCAAAGATACTCGCCAAGCTTACGGAGGACGCGCTGGGGTGAGGGGATACGTGGTAGAGGGGCGGGCGGGGACTATTGTGCAAGACCAATCCCCATTATATTTTATAAGGAAATTAGGACTATACATTATGAAGGCTGACATATTGATAAGGCAATAATGGGATGAATACTTTTTGAATTATTGTAAAAATCTCTAAATTGCGACTAGAAGGATAATGTCCGGCCTTCAGGTAAAGTATCCATAACAAATGGGTTTGAATTTCCAATTTTCTTAATGATTTCGTTTGTTTCTTGACTATTAAAACTTTCATCAATTGTATTCCATATTGTGTAATGGATTTTGAACATTATTTTTTCTTTTTCGGCCTTGCTTCTTGAAATAGATTCAATCTTTTCTAATTCGGCCTGTATTGGTAATGCCTCATTTTTAATTTCATTGTAAAGGTTTATTGGTTCATTTTGCGGCAATAAACATCTCTGCAATGTAGATTTTATTATTTCGGTTGAGGATAACACTAAACGCCTTTTCCAATCTTTGTGTAACATATTTCTGGCAAGCTGAACCAAATCAGGATGTAAAACAGAGCTTGTAATTTCTGGCATATCTTCCTTAATCGCAATCACCAAACTTGCATAAGGTTCTATCCCGGTAAACAATTCTTTTTGCATTATTAAATCATGCAACACCGCTCCAATTTGATATATATTGACCGCTCTCCAACCTTCCATCGTATTATCTTCATTTCTTGTTAGAAATTCCGGAGGCGCATATCTTAATGTCCCTAGAAATTGTTTTTGCTCAACATCGGACATTGAGGGAGCGCCTATGATTTTTAATACCCCCATGTCCATTACTATTACATCGGTATTCTCCGAAATCATTATGTTTTCTGATTTTATATCTCTATGGGCCAACGGTGGATTACTTTTTAATAGATTTTCAGTTACCTCAATCAAGTGTAATGGCATTGTTTTCTATGTATTTTTTTAAATTCTGTCCTTCTATATATTCCATTATCAAATAAAAATATTCTATTTTGTTTATAAAAATGTGGCCACCGCCAAATATTTTGACTAAATTATCTATTTTATGGCCTTTAAGGTTTAATTCAAGGTTTATTCTTTGTTGTTGAATATCAACTCCATATCTTTCTACCAATTCGTCATCAAATATCTTTACGGCATATAATATATCATCTTTCTTGCCACAATATACGGCGGCAGATTTACCATTATCTTTAAATGAATCAATATTTATACCTTCTATTTCCATTTTCTTTAGATGGGTAAGTAGCTGATTGGCTTTTAGTTTGTCCAAAAATAAAACTCCTATTTAACAATAAATATCCTTCCTCATGCTGATTGTCTTACGGTTCTTGTTGAAAAACTCGGTGTTTGGGATAAAGCCGTTTTTTTGGTAAAAGGCCAAAACGCCTTCATCATGTTCAACATCGGCGTCTACGGTGAGGAAGCGGGCGGCACAATAGGCCGTATTACAGGCCCAGGCAAGGCGCTCAGCGCTGTCAATCATAAAAGTTCCAATGCCTTTATATTTTTCTGAAAAACTACGGTCAACCGCCAGCTTGGCGATTTTCATGGCCGGTATGGTTTTGAATGGATAGTTGAGATTGTGGAGTTCCTTCTCGGTAAAGGACAATTTTATTGCGTCCATAATAAGGGACATATAGGCGGTGATTTTGCCGGTAGATCGCTCGGTAAGGAGCCAGGTAAGGGCTATATGGTCATGCATGGAACGCAAAGCGTCATTTGCCAGATAATCGTTGTATTCGGCGACCGTACATCGAAAACCTCCATATTCCTGTTGGGGAGTAAGTGATCCCAGATAAAAATAATCCCCGGCGTTTTTACAGGTTATCTTGACCTGGCTGTTCACTTACGAAATACCTTATCAAT
>JAITAN010000008.1 GCA_031284105.1 Treponema sp.
GAAATAGCGTTGGGCGATGATACGCTTTACGGTATTCAGACCGCACGGGCCATTGACAATTTCAGTTTACACTATAAAAAAACGTCTCCGCTCCTTATCAAGGCGCTGGTTATGGTGAAGAAGGCCGCGGCCCTTACCTATAAGGAATTGGAAGAGAAAGCGGGTGGAAGCGCATCCGGTAACGCGGCGCTCTACCGCGCTATTACCGGCGCGTGCGACCACATCCTTGCAATGGAAAACATTGAACCGCTTTTTCCGGTGGATGCCCTGCAAGGAGGCGCCGGAACCTCGACCAACATGAACGTCAATGAAGCGCTTGCAAACCTTGCGCTTAAATCGCTTGGAAAGCCCGCGGGTTCTTACGGTATAATACACCCCATCGATCACGTCAACCGCGGGCAGTCGACTAACGACGTGTACCCGACCGCGCTGCGCATAGCCGCGATTCTGGCGTTGCGCTCTTTGAGCGAACAATGCGCCAAACTACAGGAAGCCCTTCAGAAAAAAGAAAACGCATGGAGCGATATAAAAAAACTGGGACGTACCGAACTCATGGATGCGGTGCCTATTACGTTGGGTGAAGAATTCGGCGCGTATGCACAGGCACTAGGACGCGACAGGTGGCGTCTTTACAAAATAGAGGAACGGCTGCGGCAGGTAAACTTGGGCGGAACCGCGGTCGGCAACGCCGATACCGCGGAACGGCGGTACCGGTTTCTGGTATACGAAAAACTGCGGGAACTGACCGGCATCGGATTAGCCGCGGCCGAGTACCCTATGGACATTACCCAAAACAACGATGTATTTGTCGAAGTTTCCGGTCTGCTCAAGGCGCTTTCGGTCAATCTTTCCAAAATAGCGGGCGACATCCGGCTTATGAACGCGGGACCGAGCGGCGGCATTGGGGAGATAACCGTACAACCCCTGCAAATGGGCAGCACCATCATGCCCGGAAAGGTGAATCCCGTTATTCCTGAAATGGTTATCCAGGCCGTGATACGGGTGCAGGCGAATGACTTTGCCATTACAACCGCCGCGTCCCGTGGAGAATTCGAACTCAACGCCTTTCTGCCCCTGATTGCCGATTCACTTCTTGAAAGCCTCTCCCTGCTTGATCGTACGGTATGTTTATTCAGAACCAAATGTATTGAAACGATTACGCCGAATGAGGACAGGTGCGCCGCTTTGCTGGATTCATCCGCGGCCTACGCCGCCTCGCTCGTGCCTGAATTGGGCTATGATGAGGCGGAGCGGCTCGTGAAAGAGCGGAAACGCCGGTAAACAATACGGGTACAAGCGAGAGCCGTCTGGGCCAGCCGGGCGAAGTGCGCCACGTTGTGGTCTCCTAACCCGCAGGCATCCGTACCGGCTGCCTGTGATGCCGTATGCCGCCGGTACATTATACGCAATTATGGCGACTATCACATGAATAAAATAAACGATGGAGTACGGGTGGTACGTCGCATAACGGGTCTGTTGTTCATGCGTATTTATAACAAATGGCATGGATGATGGACAGGAGACTAACAAGGTCTACGGTCGTAGCTGGCGGCGGAGAGTGGCTTCGCGATTCGTCATTGCCGCCGCCGGTTTGGTCGTGTATGTCTTATAGGAGCAGAAGGACGGGTAAAGGTAATGTGTAGAAAACACGTTATGCGCCATACTGCCTAAAATGGTTGGTGAATTATGTGTAATAATAATTTGACTATTCTTTAATAATGATTTATTATATAATAATATCCCTAAAATTATTGGCGGAAAACATGAGAAATATTGAAATTGGTCCCCATCAATGGCATGAAAAATTCAAGGAATGTCTCGGAAAAGAGTTTTCGGATGAAGAATATTTTTCAGTGCATCATTTATTAGTTTTATGTTATATGATTCAATGTAATGCCTATAATAATAAACATAAAGAAAAAGTATATAAAATATTAAAAGATTTTATTGATGGAAAAGAACCTAAAGAAATTATGATTGAGAATAAGAAATTATTTAATGGAAAAAATAAGGCGCCAATATTAAAAAACGAAAATGAAAAAAGTATATTTTTTGATAAATGGGAAAAGACTATAATGGATATTCGTACCGATAATGCCAAAGATTATTGTCAAGATATTAAAGATTGGGCATTTGAGGTAGAAAAGATATTGAATAAAGAATATTCAAATAAAATTATATAAAAAATAATGGCGTACGGCACATAACGGACGGTACACACTCCGCTCCCTTTGGTCGCTCCGGGGTTCACTGCGCCTAGGTCGGTCGCTTTGCTCCTTCTCACGGCTTGTTCACCCACATTTTTGTGGCCCTGGTCTTTGCTTCGCAAAGCCCTTATCCGGGCTGGCAAAACATCGTATACCGTCGGACGTTATGCGAAATGAGGGCTAAAGTTTGTCGAATTTTTTGAAAAGAAATAAAAAGAACTTGACTCGAATGTAAATATTGTAAATATAGTCGATAGTGAACATGGTAAGAGGGAGTAGTTGGAACATTCAAACGCAAGCCGCCCCTCCGTTTCACGGCGGAGCGCGCGCGCGTTTTCCCCCAATTCTTCATGCTTCATTCTGTCCCGCCGCTCGCCTGCCGGTACATCCTTATAACCGGACATACCATCGTTATATCCGGTTATAATTTCTTTATATCCAGATACGGCATCGTTATAACCGGTTATAACACCCTTATAACCGGACATACCATCGTTATAACCGGATATAACGCCCTTATAACCGGATATGGTATCGTTATAACCGGATATAACACCCTTATAACCGGTTGTAACAGTATGATGCTTTGTGGTATAACTGCTCGTATCTTTATAGTAGATTTTAACGCTTTCTGAAAGCGGGGCATAAGCCCTAAAAGGAGTTGGAATCATGGCAGGCAAAAACACTGAGTTGTATCTGTTCGTTGCGGAAAACGGCAGCGACGGTAGCGATGGGTCGGAAAACGCGCCCTTTGCGTCAACCGGCAAAGTGCTGGAGGCAGCCCTTGAAGCGGCCAAAAGCGGCGTCAAACATGCGATTATCACGGTGAGCGGGCGGATTGCCCCCGCCGGGGATTCCGCCGAAAGTGCGGTGGTCATCGACAATCCGGTCCTTCCCCGCATCACCTTGCAGGGAAGCGGCGTTATCGACGCGAGCGGGAAAAGGCGCGTCCTCTACATCGGCAAGAAAAACAGCGTTACCCTTGCGGGAAAGCTCACGTTGACCGGCGGCAACGCGGACGATTCCCAGGGCGGCGGGGTATTGTCAGACGGCGAGTTTATCATGGAAGGCGGCGCGGTTACCCGCTGCTCCGCAAGCGGCGGCTTTGGCGGCGGCGTGTGTGCGTCCGTCTTTACGATGCGCGGCGGCGCGATCAAGAAAAACACCGCCCGCTTCGGTTGCGGGCTCTGTCTTGGGGGCGGTAAATCGCTTATCGAGGGCGGCTCGATTTCCGGCAACGAGGGGCGGCGCGGCGGCGGCGTGTACCTGCGCGACGACGAAGGCACGGAACTTGTGATGAAGGGCGGCATAATCTTCCTCAACGAAGTGAGCGACGACGGGGGCGGCGTTGAAGTGTCGCCGGGCGCGATTTTCGTCATGGAAGGCGGCTCCATCATCAGAAACAGCGCGGTGAGTCAGGGCGGCGACGTTGACCTTGCGGGGGGCGGCAATTTTACCCACAAGGGCGGCGCGATCAGGGGAAATAGTCTTCAGAGCCGCGGCGGTGAAGGCCGCGACATCTACGGCGAATACGAATCCCTCATTCCAACCAAAGACGAAGAAGACGGCGATGAAATCCGGGAAGCGCTCGAACAGGTTGAAAGCGATGGGCTGGAACTTGACGACGTTCCCGAGGAATACCGGACGGAAAAAGTTTGTCTCGCCGCGGTTCAGCAAAACGGCGTGGCCCTGAACTATGTGCCGGAAAACTTGCGGACCCTTGAAATGTGTTTTACCGCAGTAACGAGCAATATTTTTGGCGCGGACCGCTGGGAAGCCCTTGACGCGGTGCCGATGGAACTGCGGACAGAAGAGCTGTGTATGGCGGCGGTTTCCAATTATCCCCACGCGATAGAAGCGGTGCCCGAAGATGTCTGCACCGAAGAAATATACATTGCCGCAGTGGAACAGGGAAAGAACGAGGGTACGCAGTTTCTTGCGGACGGCCCCACAAGCAAGATCACCAAAGCCGTCCTTATGGCGGCAATCGAAAATTCCGACATGAACGACAGCGATATTTGTGAAAGCATTTTGGGCTGCGTGCCGGAGGAACTGTGGAAAGACAGAAAAATTCTCGAGGCGCTGTGGCGGTACGACGGCACGGTGGAATACATACCCAAAGAGTTGTGGAATGATCCGGATTTTGCGGCAAATGCCGTCCATGCCGCGGGAGGGGATGCAATCAGAAACGCGGGGGAATCCGCACGCGCCGCGCTGGGAGCGGACGCCTACCTTGCGGCAATAGATCGGGATATGTTCCTCCTCGGCGAGTCCTCCACCGGTGAATATGTGCCCGATGAACTTTGGAAAGACAAGGCTTTTTGCCGCGCCGTGCTGGAAAAGGACGGCAATGAACTGCGGAATATACCGGAAAATCTTCGCACCCTGGAACTCTGTCTTTTGGCAGTGAAACAGAACGAAGCGGCGCTTGAGTATGTGAGCGAAGCCCTGAAAGCGGAAGTAAAGAAGGCGGCAGGGAAGAAATAGCCTCTTCCCACGGTTTCAACTAAAAGGCGAGGGCTTGCGCTTCCGCCTTTTAGTTGACTGACTACAGTCCGCGACCTCCAGACTACAATCGACAGGTTTCAAATTACACTTTGCAAACCGAAAAGTATAATCGGCTTCTCGTTGACTACAGTCTGAAATGGCCCGGCTCTAGTCCGCAATCCCCGGAACGGAGCGGAAAAGCCGGGTAAAGGAGTAAAAACATGGCTCATAGCGATCGAATTCCCACGCGGGAGCAGGATTTTG
>JAITAN010000121.1 GCA_031284105.1 Treponema sp.
TAAATATCAGAACGCTAAACAATATTCTTTTTCTCATAAAAAACCTCCAAATTTTTAAGATTAGCAATTCATATCACCGGAAGTTAATCGCTAAACTTTTGCGTCTATAACGCATTGATAGAACCTAACGGGTCTATATATACCTATTGTTGTATCCCACAAATACGGCGCTTAAAATTCAACTATGAATATAAAATCATCATTTGGAGAAAATTTGAAATTTTATCGCAAAGAAAAACATCTGTCTCAAGAAGAATTATCTGAAAAAGTAGATATATCTGTAAAGCATTTGAGCGCTATTGAAAGAGGATTGACATTTGTTTCCGCCGAGTTACTTGAAAAACTTACCGTTTCTCTTGAAATTCCTGTTTTTTGTTTGTTTGTAAAACAACATGAAACCGCCTATAGCGACGCCATGTTAAGTATGATAGAGGGAATTATTGAGAAGCATTTAATGGAAATCATAGAAACAATAAAAGCCGATATACGCCAAAATAATAACGGCCGCCTTTAAGGTTTTCAAAGATTTTGATCGCAAACGGCGCATCGCGGCTCACCCTTGCTTTTGCCCGTAATAAGCGTTTGCGCCGTGTTTGCGCTCCCAATGTTTCCTAATAATATGTTCCGGGAGCGGCTCCGCGTGCGGATTCAGGGTCAAGGTGAGCAGCGCCATCTTGCAGATTTCCTCCAACACCGCCGCATGGTACACCGCGCCGGACGCGTTCTTCCCCCACGTAAAGGGGCCATGACCCGCCACCAGAACCATCTGCATATACACGGGGTCTCTTTTCTGCTCGCGGAACGTTCTGACAATAAGGCTGCCGGTTTCCAGTTCGTAATTATTCCGCGTTGCCTCGGCGTCCATCAGCGCGGTACAGGGAATACACTCTGCCCCATGATCCGCATGAGTCGTACCGAATACGGGAACAGGACGCCGCGCCTGCGCCCATGCTGCCGCATAAGTCGAATGGGTATGGGTAACGCCGCCTATACCGGAAAAATCGCGGTACAGTATCCGGTGCGTCTCCGTATCCGATGAAGGGCGTAACGAACCGGACGCCACAGCCCCCTGCATATCAACAACAACCATCGACTCCGGCGTCAATTCATCGTAGGGGACCCCGGAGGGCTTTATGGCAAAAACCCCCCGTTCCCGATCAAACGCCGAGACGTTACCCCACGTATATATCGCAAGATTATGCCGGGAAATCTCCAGATTCGCTTCCCACGCCTCTTCCCGTAACGTTTTATAACTATCCACGATGTCCCCAGTATGCTTCACCCCAGCGCAATTCATCCCGCAGGCGGACCGGCGCGGCGGCTTTATCAATAACCACGCACTCAATGCCCATCATTTCAGCCCAATCACGGAAATACTCCGTAGTCAGCGCGGCCGCATACACCGAATGATGCGTTCCCCCGGCAAGTATCCACGACTCTGCGGCTCCTTGCAATGAAGGATAGGGCCGCCACAACACCCGCGCCACCGGCAGACGGGGCATGGCGTTCTCAATCGTAATGGTTTTAATTTCATTTACGATCATGCGGAAGCGGTTCCCCAAATCGATCAGCGTGGCCAGTACCGCTTCCCCGGGTGCCGCGTCAAAAACCAGACGAGCGGGATCGGCTTTACCGCCTATACCCAGCGGATGCACCTCAACGCGGGGCTTTCCCGCGGCAACGGAAGGACAGACTTCAAGCATATGCGCCCCCAGCGCCGCTTCTTTACCCGGCTCAAAGTGATACGTATAATCCTCAATAAAGGAAACGCCCCCGGGCAGCCCTTCTGCCATCACCTTGGCAGAGCGGAGCAGCATGGACTGCTTCCAGTCGCCTTCCGCGCCGAATCCATAGCCCTGCTCCATAAGGCGCTGTACCGCAAGACCGGGAAGCTGGGGAAGCCCATACAAATCCTGAAACGTCGTGGTGAATGCCCCCGCGCCTTCGGAAACAAGCATTGCTTTGAGCGCGATCTCTATCTTCGCTTGCTCCAGCACCGCGTTTCGTCCCTTTCCGGGAGCCGTGAGTTCCGGTGCGAATTCGTACGCGCCTTCGTATTCCTGAACAAGCCGTTCCGCGTCCGCGCCGCTCACATTCCCGTAACGAGCCGCAAGTTCGCCTATGCCCCACGTATTCACCTGCCAGCCGAAAACCGCTTGGGCTTCCACCTTATCGCCTTCCGTAACCGCGACTTCCCGCATATTGTCGCCGAAACGCATAACCGGCGACTCAATTCCGGCGCTCCGTGCGGCCGCGGCGCGCATCCATACGCCGATACGACGCCGGACTTCCGCGTCTTGCCAAAAACCGGCCACGACTTTCCTCGGCAGGCGCATCCGCGCATGGATATACCCATGTTCCCGATCCCCGTGCGCGGATTGATTGAGATTCATAAAATCCATGTCTATCGAATCCCAAGGGATATCTCGGTTAAACTGGGTATGAAGGTGGAGCAAAGGTTTCCGGTTTACCGCAAGCCCCTGTATCCACATTTTTGATGGCGAAAACGTATGCATCCATGTAATAATGCCCGCGCAATTCGCCGCAGCGTTCGCCTCGGCAAACAGTTTCCAAATAACAGACGGCGTAATCGCAACCGGTTTTAGTACCAGCGTCCCTGGCAATAGCGGGTCTTCGGCAAGCGCTTCGGATATAACTCGCGCATTCGCCCCGACCTGTTTCAACGTCTCTTCTCCGTAGAGGTCCTGGCTTCCTACAATAAACCAAAACTCGTATTTCTTTAGATCAATCATGTAATACCTCCTGATATTTTT
>JAITAN010000175.1 GCA_031284105.1 Treponema sp.
TTTAAGAGAACATTATATACCGCTTAAAACAGGTTGTCAAGCGTTTTTTAAAAAAAATGTACAAATGATGCTAATTGGGGAAAAAAGGGGAAAATTGGGAAAAAAAGGGGGGAAAGAGGGAAATCGGAATAAACGCCGCTGTTTGCCCTTACGAAACAAAGTCTGACTTGCCCGCTCCGCGGCAGTGGATTTGATGGCGGGCGAGCCGGACAAGCTAAAAAGGAATCCCGACCGTCTCTCCGATGTAATGGCAAAGACAACCAATATGTTCAACACGGACATGGCGGGAACGGGTGAAGCCGTCAAGAAGGAGCGCGGACCTTTACGGCCGCGGGGCGAAAAATAGAAAATTTCTCCGCGCCGATTGGAGTATTGGCGGCATTAGGCATAAAGGGAAGCGTGGAAAAAGCCGCCGCGCTTTTAACCATATTCGACACCCGCGCGGTAACGGGCATGAACATATTGCCTGCCGAATGACCGGACAAATTACGAGGCTGCAGAACCGCGTTGGAACATACCGAAGGAGCCGCGGAAAGCATAGCAAACGCTATGAGAGGCTCAATCAAAAACAAGATAGAAGCCTTGAAATCCAGCCTGACGGAATTAGGATTTAAATTTGTCGAGGCGTTCCAAGCGAAAGGAGCCGCGGCAATCGAAAGAACAACAAATGCGGTATAGAACTTCGATCCCGCGTTTCAACCGCCGTCAATACAGTAAAGCGGGGTAAAATCTCGGCCGCCTCGCCGGTATGCCGTGTAAATACCGGGACGTATATGCGCTCCGTTTTTGAGAGGCGCCTTATACGGTGCCCATGGAAATACGGTATAACGCACGCATGACCAGCCCGCCTGCGAACAAGCCCCGCAATAGATTCGTTCCCTTGTCTAACGCCTCTTTTTTCTATATACTATTCACGATTATGAACAAAGACGTTACAGGGAACATGCACAAAGTTCTCGTCCTCGGCTCGGGCGGCTTAAAAATAGGGCAAGCGGGCGAATTTGATTATTCAGGCTCACAGGCGCTCAAGGCGTTACGGGAAGAAGGTATTAAAACCGTGCTTATAAATCCGAATATCGCCACCATACAAACCAGCGAAGGCATGTCGGATGCCACGTACTTCCTACCCGTTACCCCGAAATACGTGCGTCAGGTTATTGAGAAGGAAAAGCCGGATGGACTGCTGCTCTCCTTCGGCGGACAAACCGCCTTGAACTGCGGCGTGGCCATGAACCGTGACGGAACCCTCTACAAATATGGGGTAAAAGTCCTCGGCACGCAGGTAAAAACCATCGAGGATACCGAAGATCGGGAGCTTTTCGTGAAGCGTCTTAATGAAATCCGCGTAAAAACGCCCCGCAGTACCGCAGTTACCGATACGGAAGCCGCGGTTGAAGTCGCAAACGAAATAGGCTTTCCGGTTATGGCGCGGGTAGCCTATGCGCTCGGCGGCGCGGGGTCAGGTATCTGCAAAAACGAAGCCGATATACGCAAACGGTGTGATAAGGCGTTCTCCCAAGTCAGCGAAATCGGCGCGCGGCAGGTGCTTGTGGAAGAATGGCTCGGCGGTTGGAAAGAGGTTGAATACGAAGTAGTACGGGACAGGTTTGACAACTGTATCACGGTGTGTAATATGGAAAACCTCGATCCTTTAGGCATACACACCGGCGAAAGCATCGTTGTCGCGCCGTCCCAGACCCTCACGGACCGTGAATACCACAAACTACGCAGCATCGCCATTGACGTGATCCGGCATTTAGGCATTGTCGGCGAGTGCAATATCCAATACGCGCTCGATCCCTTTTCCGAAGATTACCGTATCATAGAGGTAAACGCCCGGCTCTCCCGTTCGTCAGCCCTTGCGTCCAAAGCGACCGGCTACCCGCTTGCCTTTGTCGCCGCGAAACTCGCGCTCGGCCACTCCCTCGTTGACATTGAAAACCGCATCACACGGGTTACCACATCCTGTTTTGAACCCAGTTTGGACTACTGTGTGGTAAAAATCCCCCGCTGGGATCTCGCCAAATTCAAAAACGTGGAAAACCGCATCGGTTCGGAAATGAAAAGCGTTGGCGAAGTCATGTCCATAGGACGCACGTTTGAAGAAGCCCTCCAGAAAGCGCTCCGCATGACCGGTATCGGCGCGCCGGGACTCTGCGGCCATGACGGCATCTGCGGCGCGGGATTCACCAAAGCGAAAATCAGGGATATCCTCGTGCGCCCCACGGATCGCCGCATCTTCGTCATCTACCGTGCGCTTCAGGAAGGCTGGCAGGTTGATAAAATCCACGCGCTCACACGGATAGACAAGTGGTTTCTCTATAAAATACAGAACATTGTGGAATGTGAACGGGAATTGTCAGGCATAATGAATAAAGGGGGCGTCGTGCCCGTGGAAGGGGACGCACCCGCGGTTATGCGGCCGCAAGCGGCGGGCTGCTCCCTCTCCGCTTCCGGTAGAGAGACCGGCATGGCATTGCTCCGTGCAAAACGGCTCGGTTTCTCGGATGCCCGCATTGGGCAACTCATCGGGGTATCCGAAGCCGGTGTTCGCAAACTGCGGGAAGAGTACCGCATACGTCCGGCAATCAAGCAGATCGACACGCTGGCCGCCGAATACCCTGCAAAAACCAACTACCTGTATCTTACCTATGCCGGCAGTGTTGACGATGTACAACCGTCCGGCAGAGGCGTCATGGTACTTGGCTCGGGCGCGTACCGCATTGGGAGCAGCGTTGAATTCGACTGGTGTTGCGTAAATGCGGTGAACACGGTGCGTAAACTGGGACGCTGCTCCATCATGGTCAACTGCAATCCGGAAACCGTATCAACGGACTACGATATGTGCGACCGCCTCTATTTCGAGGAACTTACCCTTGAGCGGGTGCTGGACATCTACGAACGTGAACGCCCGGACGGGATCATCCTTTCCATGGGCGGTCAGATACCCAACAATCTGGCGATCAAACTCTACAATGAAGGCGTGCTGATCTACGGCACTACGCCCCAGTCTATCGACAAAGCCGAAGACCGCAACAAATTTTCCGCGCTTCTCGACACGCTCGGCGTTGAGCAGCCTGAATGGAAGGAATTGACAGGCATGGCGTCGGCAAAACAATTCGCTGCCGAGGTACAATATCCGGTTCTGATCCGTCCCAGTTATGTGCTTTCCGGCGCCGCGATGAACGTTGCTTGGGACGATACCAGCCTCGAAAAATTCCTCGGCATGGCCGCCGACGTATCCGCGGAACATCCGGTAGTCATCTCGAAATTCGTGGAAAACTCCAAAGAAATCGAGATAGACGCGGTCGCCAAGCACGGTGAAATCCTCTTTCACGCCATAACCGAACACATTGAAAATGCGGGCATTCATTCGGGAGATGCCACCGTAGTACTACCCGCACAGCGGCTCTACATTGAAACAATCCGCAAAATACGGAAGATCAGCGCCAAAATTGCCCACGCCTTGAACATCACCGGACCTTTCAACATTCAGTTCCTTGCCCAGCGCAACCGTGTGCGGGTCATTGAGTGCAATCTGAGGGCAAGCCGGAGTTTCCCGTTCTGTTCAAAAGTCTGTCGTGTAAACATGATCGAACTGGCGGTGCGCGCCATGCTGGACGAACCCATAACGCAGCCCATCCCGTCCTCTCTTGATCTTGCATGGGTAGGCGTAAAAGCCGCCCAGTTCAGCTTTTCGCGGCTGCACGGCGCGGATCCCATCTCCGGCGTAGAAATGGCAAGCACCGGCGAAGTCGGCTGTATAGGCGAGGACATACATGACGCCTTTCTCAAGGCATTGCTTTCCGTTGGCTACCGGATTCCCCAAAAAAGGATACTCCTTTCAACAGGACCCATGGAAGATAAGCTGGACTTCCTTGATTCCGCCAAGAAACTCGTCGGCATGGGCTACGAGCTGTATGCTTCCCGAGGCACCGCGAAATTCCTCAATGTCAACGGCATCCCTGCCGTGAGGCTTCACTGGCCGCTCGAAGATAAAGAGCCTAACATAGCGGACTACATCCGGCGCCGCGAGATCGATATGATCATCAATATTCCCAAGAACAACCGGAAGAGTGAACTGAAGAACGATTATCTCATTAGGCGTATGGCTATTGATTTTGACATACCGCTTTTCACGAACATCAAGGTAGCGCGGGAATTCATCGATGCGCTTGAATACAAAAAGGCGAAAGGGCTTGAGATAAAAGCGTGGGAAGAGTACGTGTAGGCCGGCCGCCGCAACCGGGGCTTTTG
>JAITAN010000181.1 GCA_031284105.1 Treponema sp.
GTATAACCGATTAGCCGATATGTTCAATAGGGTGCGCCGTATACCCGCCGTCATCTAACGCATACGAAACCGGCGCGTTCTCTACCGGATCAATAAACCCCAAGCCAACCGCGCATAACCCAACCGGCGCGGGATGACGTTGAACGCCCGCGGCGCCGTACAGGGAGTCGTTCAGGAGC
This sequence comes from Treponema sp., assembly GCA_031284105.1. Taxonomy (GTDB): domain Bacteria; phylum Spirochaetota; class Spirochaetia; order Treponematales; family Breznakiellaceae; genus JAIRKH01. The sequence continues at coordinate 180 of JAITAN010000181.1, forward strand.
GGATAGCCCAGCCATGCAAGGTGGCAGCGTATCTGGTGTCTGAAACCTCGCTTCAGATGAATGCGGAACACAACGGCGCGTCCGGCCTCTTCCGCTTTCTCCAGAATCTCCGTCTTGTAATACGCGCCCCGATCTAAAGCGGTGTCCTTGTTTTTGGGAAAAGGCTTGAGCGCCGGACGCACGGAAACCCGCCCCTGACCAAACGCGCGGAACGCGCTTTCAATGACGCAAGGCGGACGAATGGCGCTGTACGGACACAGCGGAAAACCGGGTCCGCGGCCGTGCGTTTGTCCCGCGGATTCCGCGCTATAGGTCTTCACGAAAAGCCCCTGCTCCTGCCCGCGCATGAGCGCGTCAAACGCATACTGGGTCTTGGCAATGAGGACAAGCCCGCGAGTCTCGAAGTCGAGCCGGTGGAGGACGCCGTACTCCCACGGCTGTCTGCCGCATACGGCTTTTACTTCAGGGAAAGCCGCGGCGTACCAATCGAGAAGGGTTTGCGGTTGTCCATGTACAAGGCGGTCCTGCCCGCGACGGTTCCGTTGCTTGCCGCGGAGGGGAACCGTGTGCATACGGGGCGGCTTATAGACAACCGCATAGGAAGACGTTTCGGCTAGAATTGAAGGTTGATTGTCCGGCATATTTTATTATTTTTTCGTTGGGGGACTTCAGGGCGCAAGGCGGGCCGCGACTCGTTCTTTCTTTCTTTTTGTTTCGTTCCTTTTCATACGTACAAAATTTACACAACCGGCGGCAGCCAAGCCGGCGCTCCCTATGCCGCCGGTGAGGATAAGCCCCGGCGGTTCGTCGAATACGCCGCCCATAAGATACTGCGCGATCCAGATTATACCGGTCAGCCCTATGAGCGGCGGCAGTATAACGCTTGGTTGTATATGCCTATTTATTGTATGCGCGTTACGCAGCCCCCAATACAGTAAGCCGATGCACAGCGCTATTCCGATGGCGCATAATCCCGGCGCGTCGTCTATCTCACCCAACACGAATAGAACCGCCCCGCCCGTTATTCCGGCAATAACCGGCGCCATAATTTTTAATACGCAATTTATTTTATTGTTCATAGTGTTTCCTTGATTATACGGCGCGTCTTGTCCGTCTCGCAGTCTTTGGAAAGAGTACCGCATCTCCCCGCCGAGAGTACCGCATCTCGCGGCAAAGAGCGCCGCATCTCTCGCCGGAGAGTACCGCATCTCTTTCACGCCTCTTTCCCCTAGTATATTTCAGAATTGCCAGCGGTAGGAGATTTGAAGCCCCATGTTGTGTGAGGCGTCCGCAACCACATCTATTCCCCAAGACGGGACGGATGATACCCGCACTTCAACGGCCTTATCTGTATGGGTAAAAAACGCCCCGCGCACGAAGCCGACTATTCCGACTAGACCTGCCCCTATACCAGCCCCTGCCAACGCTCCTTTCAACCAGTCCCCGTTAAGACTGCCAGCGCTTACTCCGCCAGCGCTTACTCCTCCTATGAAAAACCCAAGAAAGGCACTCAGTGAACTCGAAAACGTTAACCCTGGCCCCCACTCGCTGTAATCATCGTCATAAATCCAAGCGCCTATTCCAAAAACACTGTACGACAATCCGATTCCAATCCGTTCCACAACATTGTAATCCCTAGAGGTCGTTCCATAGAGAGGAGGCGTCAGCGCGGTTAATACAGTGTCTTTCTTTACGGTTAAAGAATTGCTGTACACCACGCTTCCGGTCTCAACCGCTATGGTACGGACCCTGAAACGGTGCGTTTTCCCTATCGCCTCAAAGGAACCGGACACGATAGCCTGCACGCCCAGCAAACGGCCGATCCGCTGCGCGGATTCATCGCTGACCTCCCCGCTCATCTGGAAATTCTGTTCCTGTCTGACCAGATCCAGTTCCCGCCGGTCCACCACCGTAAGGACGTTCTCCCTCACGAGGGCGTTATCCAGTTCTTCAATGACATACTTTGAGAGCTGCGCCCACCTTGAGGAAAAGTTCAATACCGCCACCTTGCCGCCCCTGTTAAGGCGCTGCCCCAGTTCACGGGCGCTTATGCCGATTGCTTCATCAATGCGGACGGTCTGGGAAAAAAGGGACCATGACGCTAAAAACATCTCCGCTAAAAATACCGCTTTTTTATAATTCATGTAACGTTACTCCTTTATTGCATTTATAAGCCCGCCCGCTTACGAGCGCCGGAGGGATGCCCGGCAGTCCCTCTTTTAGCCGCTTTCAGCGGCGATTTAGTCGAATACGGCGGCATAAATGACGCCGTTCATACCGGCAGAAATTATGCCCCTTCTTTCTATTTTTGTAAAGACGGCTTTTGCCGATATGTCGGGAAGTTTTGCCGTGGGAGAGGCGAGGTATAGACGAAAGAGCGCGGATGTCCGGTAGGTATACGCAATACCCATTGGCATTTTTGTATGATCGATAATATTTAAATGATTCTTAATGATTGGAAGGGAACCATATAAAAAATTATAATGAAGAAAATATAGAGAAACAACAAGCATTATTTCAAGTTTCCTTTGTGAGCTTGCCGAATTATATTTTGCTCGTGGTTGTATATATAATAATTATAGGTAAAGAAAGCATGGCTATTGCTGATTTTAA
>JAITAN010000198.1 GCA_031284105.1 Treponema sp.
CGCTCCCACGGGTCTTCGTTCAGGAAGCGCATCGCGGTATCAAATGTCGCGCCGCCCCATGCTTCAAGCGCAAAATAACCCACTTTGTCGAGTTTATCGCAAATGGGAAGCATATCCGCTGTAACCATACGGGTCGCAAACAGGGATTGATGGGCGTCCCTTAACGCCAAATCGGTAAGTTTAATCTTAGCCATAAAATTCTCCTTAATGTGTTTTACGGTATTCGGTAACGGCTGCGGTAATAGCCGCCGTTACCGCGGCATTGGCGCCGGTTGATGAACCCTTCGTCTTCCGCGCCGCAGGTTCTTCTTTATCCAGACCTAACGAGTGAATTATTTTTCCAACCAATGTTATGCTGATAATGAGAATTATCAAGAAACCGAACACGGTTCCCATGCCTAGCAGGGTTAGTATCCCGCTTTGCTCGAACATCTGTCCAATGGTCATGGTGTATCCCCCTATGTAAAATATGACGCTATCATAACAGATATTGAAAAATGAAGCAAGTGGGCGGGAAGCGCATAGTAAGCCGGAACTAACGCCTCCAATTCCCGATGCGCCCTCACCTTTTCATGCTGTAACGCAATTCCAATGGAGCGTCTGAAAACTGTGAAACATTTACAATCATGCCGCAGATGGCAAAAGTCGTGATCAGAGACGAACCGCCGGCAGAGAAGAAAGGCAGCGGTATGCCTGTGGTGGGTATAAATCGTATAATAACCGCAAGGTTTATAAAGGTTTGAGAAGAAATGATCGTAACATAACTGAATGCCAAAAGCTTGCGGAACATGTTGTCGGTCCTGTACGCGGCAAGATACCCCTGTACGATAAAAATCGAGAACAGGCACACAAACAACAAAACGCCCACAAACCCGAATTCCTCCGCAAAGGAGCTGAAAATAAAGTCGGACTCAATCTCCGACACATTCAATGCCCCATCTTGCCCTAAACCCTTGCCCCAGAGACCGCCCGAAACGACGGCGGCTATGGATTGCTTAACTTGATGATTAACGGTGAGCGCCCCCTCATCAGGGTGGAGAAAATAATAAAGGCGGGCGATCCGGTGCGGGCGCATCACAACCATTGCGGCCGAAGCTATCGCGGCAAAAATAAAAATAGCCGCGAGATACCGCTTTTTTATTCCCGCCATGACTAAAATAAGCCATACGTTTACCGACAGGAACGCGGCCACGGCAAAACTGTTCTGGAACATAATAACGCAGACAAACAGGGCGCTGACGATCAAGAGCGGTAGTACGACGCCCATAAAGTTATCGAGTTTTTCTTGCTGACGGTCAAGCATGTGCGCCAGATAAAACGGCAGCACGATTTTCGCAATCTCGGACGGTTGAAAACTAATGGCGCCGGGAAACCAGCGGTACGCTCCGTTTATTCGTTCTCCCCACAGTATCGGAATAATGTTGAGTATCAGCGTTACCAGCAACACCAGCAAAACAATGGCTTTATGTCTGAGCCGCTCAAGATTGAAAAAAATCGCCAGACAAAAAACAACCACCCCTGCAATACCAAAGAAAATCTGCCTGCTGATAAAATGAAGCCCGTTATTCATGGCGTTTTCCGCATAGTTATAAGAGCCTGAATACAGGGTAACAAGACCTAACCCGAACAGAAAAATGATGCTTGCCAAAAGGATAAAATCCAACGGCGTTTTCTGTTGTTTTTCTCTCTGTTGTTTTACTATTTTCATTGTATTTTCAGCGTAGAAAGGGCTATTATGGCAAACAAGCCGCCTAATATCCAGAACCGTATGACGACCTTTGTTTCATCCCAACCGGATTTCTCAAAATGGTGATGCAGCGGCGCCATGAGAAACACCCGCTTCTTTCTGATCTTATAAGACGCCACCTGTATAATATCGGAAGCCACCTCCAAAACAAACACCCCGCCTATGATAAGCACCAGCATCTCTTTCTTTATAAGGAGGGAAATAACCGCAATGACGCCGCCCAAAGGAAGCGCGCCCACATCGCCCATGAATACTTCCGCGGGGTGGGCGTTGAACCACAGGAAGCCCACGCACGCGCCCACGGCCGCAAGGCAGAATACCGTAATGTCGCCGGCCCCTTGTATGAACGGTATGCCCAGATACTCCGAATAATCGGCGCGCCCTGAAAGGTAGGAAAGCAGGGCCAGCGCGATGAACACCAGCAAAAGCAGTCCCGCGGCAAGCCCGTCAAGTCCGTCCGAAAGGTTCACCGCATTGGATTCGCCCACGATGAGCAGCACGGCAAAGGGTATCCACAGCGCGCCCATGTCGCACACGGGGTTCTTGAAGAACGGAAGGTACAGCAGGGTCGTTTCTTCATTTCTTGAAACATAGAGGATAAGCGTTATGATAACGGCTGCGATACCCTGACCTGCCAGTTTCGCCCCCACTGAAAGCCCGTCCGAATTGTGTTTGACTACTTTAAGGTAGTCGTCCATAAATCCGACAAGTCCAAGCGCGACGAAGGAGCCGGTAATGATCCAAATCTGCGGGTTCTTCAAATCCTGCCATAACATAGTGGAGATGAGCATTGAAAGGATGATGAGAACGCCTCCCATGGTCGGGGTTCCCGCCTTTTTGAGATGCGTTTCCGGGCCGTCCGAGCGGATCGTCTGCCCCACTTTCAGCCGCTTGAGCGCCTCAATGATGCGCGGTCCGGCCATGTAGCAGATGAGCAGCGTAGTTAGGGCCCCGTAAGCGGCCCGGAAGGTGAGATATTGAAACACGTTAAACGGCGTAGCGTATTTTACAAGCGGGTATAAAAACTCTAAAAACATATGTGCTCCTTTAACCGGCAATGGGAGTTTTTGAAAATCTCACGCCTCAACGCGTTGCCGCCGGAATCCGCGGCGCAAGGCGGGCGGCGCCGTGCGGGGGCGCGGTTTGACCATAAGGTAGGTCCCCATTCTATTCTCTATCCCCGCTTGTTATGGTTCAGGCCGGCCGACCTGTTCATTAAGCGTTTCAAGAGCTTTTCTCGCATCCTTATTATCAGGTTCAAGCTCCAGCGCCTTTGAAAAGTCCGCTCTTGCTTTGTCGTAATCCTCTTTGTTCATATACGCGGACCCGCGGGTTATATAGGGAAGGGCGCGCTCCGCGTCGCGTTTGATGGCCTGCGTAAAATCCGCAATAGCCGCGTCATAGTCTTTTTTATCCGCATACGTCTGACCGCGGTAGAAATACGCCGTTACATAATCGGGGTTAAGTTCAATGGCCTGCGTAAAATCCGCGATTGCCGCATCATAATCTTCCAGCTTTAAATACGAAAATCCCCGCATATAGTACGGCGTTGCGTGCTTCTGATCCAGTTCGATTGTCTTTGTGTAATACACGGCCGCGGCCGCGAACAGGTTGTTTTGCCTGTGTCTCGTTGCTATATCGAAATACTTCACCGCGTCATTATCGAAAAAGTAATAGAAATATACAAAATAGACGTCATACCTGCCGTCGGGCATCCGCCGGTTCACAATCATTGCTTTTGTTTTTATATTTTTGTCATCTTCCAGAAAGGTAAGACAGCAATTAGCGTTATGTTTTTCCATGGCGGCCTTAACATGAGGCGAAAGTTCTTTGTTGTCTTCCGTTTTTGAGACGTGATCAACGTAATAGTTGAACCGGTTCCAGAGGCTTTCATAGTATTTTGACAACGCATCGAAATCGCCATCGCCATTAACAACAAAGAAGTCGTACGTAGATTCACCGTAACTCTCGCCAATATCAAACATGAACGTTCCCTTGTATTCCCACATGACTCTTTTCTCCTTACATAAACTGGAAGCGCCGGTTTCCGGAGCGATTCCGCTAAAAAAATGACTTGCAAACTACCGCGTTTTAATTTTTTCAATTTTTTCAATTTTTTTTAATTTTTTTCAATTCTTTCAAAAGGGCTTGTAAAAATGTTTCGTATTGACTATGCTATTCTTATATTTTTGACAACGGCAGCGTCCGCGGATAGCATATTCAGGGCAGCATACGCGCCCCCGATCACCGATCACCGATCACCGATCACCGATCACCGATCACCGATCACCGATCACCGATCAGATTATAATGTAAACAAACTAAAAAATGTCAACCCCCTAACGCCCAAATTTTCGCTTTTTTATGGAGATATGCCGGAGGTCTGTCCTGCCCTGCCAAAAGGAAGCCCCGATAAATCGGAGGTCTGTCCTGCCGTCTCAAGGGGAAGCCCCGATAAACCGGAGGTCTGTCCTGCCAAGTCAAAGGGGCAGCCCGTTACGTTAAAGGGGCAGCCCTGCAAGTCAAAGGGGCAGCCCTCCGCCGCAAAGAGGATCCCCTCCATGTTAAAGGGGAAGCCCGCCACGGTAAAGGGGCGGCCCGTTACCGCAAAGAAAAATCCCTCAGGTATAACCGGGGCAAAGCGCCTCGTTTATATATATAGCGGAGCCTTCCCAAGAACTATCCCGAACGTTGTTCGCGGCTTGGGAAAGGCTCTACCTATACGATAAAGGAGAAGAGCATATGTCGGATGGCAAAGACTGGTTTCCCAAAACCCGCGTCTTGCAGCGCGCGATGGCGAAAAACTGGGTGATCATTCTGAAAGTAAACGCCGCTACATGGAACATCGCCATGACCGTGGTAACGGATCTGGAAACGCGGACGGACGCGGCGGACGCGGCGCTTACGGCCGCGCAAAACGAGGAGACCCGCACGCCGGTGGCGACCGCGCGGTGCCGCGAGACCTTCAAGGCGCTTGAGGAGTGCATGAGGGACATCAAGAAGCGGTATTTTTTCATTCCCCCGCTTACGGAAGCGGACTTCGCCGGTCTGGGTTTGAAAGTCCCGGATTCCACCGCGACCCCGTCCGGAACGCCCACCGCGCAGGTAACGCTGGAGACCTGCCTTGTGGGGCGGCACGAGTTGGGGATCAAGATCGTGTACGTTACGGGCAGTCCGCATGACGCGGCGAACAAGGGGTACCGTATCTGGTACAGCGTTACGGGACAGGGAGAAACGCCGCCGGCGAATCCCGATGAATTACGCGGTTCGTTTTTCACGAAGCGGAAGAAGGATCTGATCGAGTTTGGATTTGGGGACAGCGGGAAGACGGCGTATTTCGCGGTACAGATCGAAAACGACGGGAAGAAAGGCCCGTGGGGACCGTTGGTGAATGCGCTCATTCCATGAACGTTGAGATGAGAGGGAGGTTTGTCTTTGGCAAGACTCCATGCCGCGCAATCCGCGCAGTCCGCTTTACGGTTTGCGCGGATTGAAACACTCAAAAAGGAGACTACACATGAATAAAAGAAGCAAAGCGGGAATGCCGCTTGAGGAAGCAAGGGCGGCGGCGGCCCGCATAGTCCGTATGCTGACGCCCGCGAAACACACGCGCGCGGCAATCGCGGCGCTTATGCTCGGCGCGGCGCTCACGTTTGCCGGCTGCCCGAATCCTGATACGGACAAAACCAACACGGAAAATCCCGATCCGAATCCTGACCCGAATCCGAATCCCGATCCTGACCCGAACCCTGATCCTGACCCCGATCCGAACCCGGACCCGCCGGATGAGACTATAGTGGAGATACCGGAACTCGGCGCGGGCGGTCCTTCGGCCCGGCTCGTCATACCCGCGGCGGCGGGCGCGGCGGCGACGCTTGAAATTGATGGCGCCGCGTCGAAATATGGCGCCGTGTCCGTCGCTTCGCTGAACGGTTTTATAACAAATGATCTGGCCGGCCGCGCGGTCGAGGTAAAGCTTGCTTCCGCGTCGGCGGCTGATATTTCGCTCGCCTACGTGCATTATGTGCGCGAGGCTTTGCTTGCCCGTGGCGCCGCCGGCGTGTCCGTGGCCGAAACGTCCGCGAATTTCACCCCCGTGTTCAGCAGTAAGGAATGGTGGGAAAAAACTGATTATCCCAACATGGGATACGGCAGAGATTTATACCCTGCCTATTCGTCCGCTTCGACATATTCTAATTTTGCTGCTGGCGGAATAGAAATCATGAACGGTATAAAAGTTTTCAAAAATTCTTCCGATAACAACAAGTATATGATTGCATACAATAGGCCGATTAAGGCTTCCAATGTTGCATTGGGGTATGGTAATAACGGGGTGACATATCCGTTCTCCGGCTTGGGGTTGAAGAAAGAAGTGGGTGGAAGTATTTCTCCTCTAAATGACACCATATTAATTAACGGAGGTTATTATGACGGTGCCCATATTATTAATAATGCCATTGATTTCCCCTATTATAAGAATCTTTTGACCGAGGCGGGCCTGTATCCTTCGGATAACATGTTGCCCGACCATTCAAGGATTGTCATAAATTCCCCCGGCTCCGACGCGAACGTCGCCTCGAACGGGATTTACGACTTCATCCTCGCCTACTACAATCCGAAATCGACGGAGCCGGCGTCGTCGGGAGCCTCCGGAGACAAGGCGCTTCTCC
>JAITAN010000227.1 GCA_031284105.1 Treponema sp.
GCGGAATAACCGGCTACGCCGGTTATTTTCGGAGTTTGCTTCACAAAACAGCGTTAAGCTGTTTTGCCTGACGTTGGATCAACGTGCTTTGCACGTTGATCTCCCCGCCTGCTTAACCCTATAAGGAAGGGGAACGGCTTGCTTACCGCAAACTCCAGGCGGTGTTGGTGGGGCGGCGGATTGGGGGGTAGCGGAAGACCCGCAACGCGGGGCTGTAGCGAGGGGGGCGCGACGGGTAGGCCCCTATGTGCCGAAGGCGGTATGGAAATAGCGCCCCCCTTCATAATGAGAAATGAGAAATGAAGGTATCATTGAAGTCCCGGTAAAATTCCAGGACAGCTACACCGCTATCCGTGTACTTCAAAGCGGTTGGCCGCCGCTTGACTATAATTTTGGTATAAAGGATACTTGTCATCATGATGCCGTTTGTACACAAAATAAAAGATCGCCTTTCCCGTATGAACAAGGCGCCAGAGTTAATATACTGGGCCGCGCTTACTTTCTTTGTTTGTTTCCTGATGGTTGGTGTTTACGTTCCCAAAGCGGAGGCGCAAGCCGCAGCGCAGGAACAGCCGCCGCCGCAGTATAAGTCAATCATACAGATGGTGTTTGAATTCATTCAGCAGAATTATGTTGAGGAAGTCGATCCCCAGTCACTGTATGAAGGCGCAATGAACGGGATGTTCGATGCCCTTGGCGATCCATACTCCACATTTTTGAAAGAGAAGGACATGACGGAGTTGGATCAGAATGTGATAAAAGGCAGTTATGGCGGCGTGGGGCTTTATATTTCCGGTGGAAAGCCAAATTTTGTTGAGATTGCCGCTCCGATTGAGGATGGTCCCGGGTGGAAGGCAGGGCTGCAGCCGGGCGATTTTATTGTAAAGATAGGTGATGACAGTACGTCCGATATGACGCTGGATGAGGTGCTGGGGCGTCTAAAGGGCCCCGCCGGTGATAAGATTGACATAACCATACGCCGTAGCGAAAAGCTGGAATTTCCGGTAACTCTTACAAGGGCCATTATCGAAGTGCCGACGGTAAAGCAGGCGATGATAGGGGACATCGGTTACCTCCGCCTGATCAGCTTCAGCAACATGACGGCTGAACGGGCCCGGCAGGCTCTTGAACACTTCAGGCAAAATGAGTATAAGGCGCTAATTCTTGATTTACGGAACAATTACGGCGGACTTTTAAGTACGGCGGTAAGTGTCAGTAACCTTTTTATCAAGGGCGGCACGGTTGTTTCGGTGAAATCGCGTATAGCAAAGCAGAATTCCGTTTACAATGCGTTGGGCAATCCGATTGTACCGGAAAATATCCCTATCGTCGTGCTGATAAATCATGGCTCAGCATCCGCCTCTGAAATTGTGGCGGGTGCGCTCAAGGATCACGGACGCGCATACCTTGTCGGTGAAAAATCGTTCGGCAAAGGTTCCGTACAGCAGGTGTATCCACTGCGCCACTCAGGATTCAAGATCACTACCGCCCGCTACTATACGCCCAGCGATGTAAATATTGATAAGATTGGAATACCTCCCGACCTGGAGGTATTGTTTCCGAAATTTTCGAGTGAGGATGCCGAAAAACTCAACAAACTGATCGCTTCAAAGGCTATCCCAAAATTTGTAGAGAACAATAAAACGGCGGCGCCCGGTGTGATTGACGGTTTTGCCCGTCAGTTGCAGGATGAATACGGGCTGGAATTTTCCCTGCTTCGCCGGCTGATACGTGACGAGGAAAACCGTACCGTCATTGCTCCTGTTTACGATTTGGAGTACGATGTTCAGCTTCAGGAAGCGGTAAAAATTATCCGTGAAGGTATATATTACAAACTCATACAGAATACCAAGACGCTTAGGGATTTACAGGAAGAGTCGATCGGCGAGGAAGCTCTGCCTTCTTAAAATCACGCTACGGTTTTTTGGGCTTGGCGTAGAGCGTTATGGAACTGTCCCAGATGGGTATATTGAGAATGTATGAAGTTTTTTTCAGTTAACGATATTCCGGTAAACTATTTTTTTTCTGAACCGCTCTATATTGATGACGGTTTTGTGTTAATATCGCAGGAGATGCCGTTTACCGTCGAATTAAAAAACACTCTTAAAGAATGGAATATCGACAAGGTAAAGAGCGATGGAGAGCCGCAGGAAAACTATCAGGATGGCAGCAAAGCGCAAAAGAAAAAAGCCGGGCTGCCATCCTTAAATGATGAATCAAAGCTGATAGACGCCAAGTCGTTTTATGCGGACTTTCAGCGTTTTGCGGACGATGTTTTTACACGGGCCGCCGGCAATGGCCGCGTCAATTATGACACCGTTGCCGAAAAAATACGGGATGTCTGCGAAGAGACAAAGCTTAACCGCCGTTTCCTGTTGCAGGTCCAAAAGGATATAAACCCGGAGGGCGGCTACGATTTTCTTGCCTGTCATGCCGTAAAGTCAACGATAATTTCCATAATCGTAGGTATCTACCTGAAACTGCCGGCCCACCGTCTAATCGAGCTGGGTGTAGCGGCCTTGCTGCATGAAATAGGTATGGTGAAATTGCCGTCGTATATAGTGCAGAGTAAAACCGAACTTTCTGTGAAAGACCGCAATACGCTGATGCTTCACCCCGCGATAGGTTTTGAAATGCTTAAATCGTTTGATTTTCCGATGGCGGTAAACGCCGCCGCCCTTGAACACCATGAACGTGAGAACGGTTCAGGTTATCCTCATAAACTATCCGGCAACAAAATCGGGCTTTACGGAAAAATCATTGCGGTAGCCTGTTCTTACGAAGCGATAACCGCCAAGCGTCCACACAAAGATGCCCGCGGCGGATACGAAGGCATCACCGATCTTTTGCGCAACGAAGGCAAAGGCTACAATGACAGCATTATAAGGGCTCTTGTTTTTTCCCTCTCAATATACCCAATAGGCCAGTTTGTGCTGCTTTCAGATGGTTCCAAGGCTCAGGTTGTGGATGTCAATCCGAACGATCCGCGTTTTCCCATAGTACAGGTTCTGGGTGAAAAAACTACTGACGGCCAAAATAAAATCATTGAAACCGGCCCGGTGGGCATCCACATACAGGCCCCCCTGTCAGACAATTCTGTAGAGCCGTCTGACTTGTACTCTTTATAGTAAGTACCGCGCGGAAATGGGTAGTGGGCGAAAGGTGTGAGTTTCTTGGTAAAGAGCGTTATAAAGTATGATCAGTAACCGAATTATAGTGAAAAGAAACAAGCGAGCAATGTCTTTCGCCCGCCAACTAGTTTCGCCAAATCAAGTCCTACAAACCGTTTTTTGACAAGGCAATGCGCCCCCTTGACAAAAAAGAATTTTTCTTTTAGCTTTTATTATTATTCCCCTGTAGCTCAGTTGGCAGAGCAAGTGGCTGTTAACCACTGGGTCCGTGGTTCGAACCCGCGCGGGGGAGCGTTTAGCCCGTCCTGATGGACGGGCTATTTTGTTGCTAATTCATTGTATTATAAGGAATTAGCAAAAATTCTACCAGAACTGCCTATCCTGACACTTTCTAGCTATTTGTCGATATAACTGCTGGTTAGCAAAATGGTCAACAAATGGTCAACAAAACGTGGTGCGAAGGAACGGCAAAATTGCAATCGCGGTAGGTAAATACCACCTCTTTGAACGGGAACGCCGGGGGCGTTCATACTTCTATTACTGGTATGAGGAACAGGGGAAACGAATTCAGAAGGCTTGTGGTCATGGATGTAATGACAAACGGTCATGCGGGAAGTCAAGAGAGCCGGTATCATCGAAATGCTACCAGAGTTTGAGCCTTTCAAGCGGAATGACAGGAGGCAAGACATTCTTGCGGTGAGGAATTGACCAGACTGTTCCCTTATGACGAAAAAGAGCTTATAGAAATCTGGAAACGTCTTGGCGATATGCGCAAAGATCGACCCGAAATCGCCCTGATGTTCGGGACCCTCTTTTGCGTAACCGTATCGGCGGGGATGCGTTCCGGGGAAATCAGGGCTTTGTACCGAGAGCGGGTGAGTATAGTGGTATGCCCCGCGTCTTTATATTCAATTACACGCTTTCTAAATATCACATCGTATGCCATGCCTCATAGTATAGTAAGTATTGTATAGTAGAACCACTATATCCCCAAATCACCACCAGATTGGTGATAAATAAACGGCTGAAATCTACAATTTTGATGCGTATCATTCCTAGGGAAACGCTGATTAATTAAAGGGGGGCGCTATTTCCATACCGTTACCGGCATATAGCCGCTACACTGTCGCGCCCCCCTGTCTACATCCCGCGCAAGCGCGGTATTCCGCCACC
>JAITAN010000248.1 GCA_031284105.1 Treponema sp.
TCATTATTTTTTGCACTATTTTCGCCCTTTTTCAACAGGCCGGTACGGGCGCATACGCCGCGGAGCGCAGATCACAGCCGGCGTAAAACCGGCCGCGCCGCTTCGCGGCATACCGGTAGCGCCCGTATCTTATGTATCGCCGGTACGTCTCCTTCCTGTAATGCGAACATACCCTAAAATAAAATGAAAAAATAGGTAGAAAACGCTTCTTTTTTTGAGAAAATATGTTATACTCAAATTCAAGAGTAGGTTGATTGCAATTAACACATTGCAATACCGCCGGTTGCGTCAAAACGCTGAAAAGACTTGGCAACAAAAAATTGGTATACAAAATAATCCGCCATGTCGATTATGCGTCTTCCGTAATATCCGCTACCAAACCCTTAAACGCTTCCTGTTCCATGCGGCTAATGCTTTTACCCGAGTAGAGCAGCCGCTCAATAAGAACGCCGCAACGGATGACGCGTGCAGCGGATGTGGTAATAACGGCTTCATTTTCGGCGGCGTTTACTACGCCGGTATCCGGCCGTAGGGATGCGCTTGTAAGAACCGCGGCGGCAAGCAGGGAGCAGAATTCGCCGGGCCCATGGGACGGCTTCCATTTCACACCGTAGGCTTCATCCCCCCATACGATGAGCCGGGCAAACAGGCTGATAGTTCGCCGCATTTCTTTGTTTTTTGCCGCCGAGTAGACGCTTTCCAGTTGATCGGATATGCGGGCGATGTCCACATTCTTTTTCCTTTTGATTTTTATGAACACGCCGCTCGATTTGAATGCGGAAATGAGCGCCGGCACAATCCTTTTCAACCCTTGCTTCCAACTATTGAACAGGGATCGCACACGGGCGGCAAAGCGCGAATGGAAAATTCGCCGTTCAAAAACCGGTTTTATCATAAACCAGACGAATGTAAAGGCAAGCAGTACCATGAAACCGTATTGTACGTATTTCCAGCCTTCCCACGTTACGGGTTCTTCTATTCCTTCAAAAAAAGGCGCTTCCATAAAAGCCGGCGCCTCAACGGGTTCCGGCTGATGAATCGCGTGCGGGACCGCGGGAGCCGGTCTCTTAAACAAGCCGAACAGCCATTTGAAAAAATCGATAATACGGGAAAGGGGAATCAACGTTTTATCTGAAGCAAGGATCGCCGCAAGAGCGCAGGCTGTTGCGGCTAACACCGCCATACCCATAAGCGGCTTGAGACGGAGGCTTATGGAAATCGTCATGCCCTCACTCGCTAAATGCCAGGACCGTTGCATCAGGGAGAGAAAGCCTACTATACAAACCGCGCTTATCGCAATAAAAAGCGGAAATACGGCAAGCGGCGCCGGCGCTTTGGTAAACGCCGTATATAGCGTGGCGGAAAGTCCCAAAACGGCAAGCTGGGAAAGGTACGCGTTCTTTACGGCGTCAAGAGAGTCGATATGTATTATGGCCGCGTCTTCCGAAAGTTTTCTTTGCAATGCTTCGTTTTTATAGATTTCCATATACATTTCAAAGCGGTACAGCCCCCGGAATATCCGTTTAAGAAAAATAACCATGGCCCAGACATATACGGCCGCAGAAGCGGCAAGCAGGTTTGCCATGTCCGGTAAAAAACGGCGCGCCGGCGGAAGCGGAAAACCGCATAGGGAAACCAGCAGGTAGGAAAGCGCGGCCGTAATTATGCCGCCGCGCAGGTGGGCCGCGGTCCGGTTCGTTGCCATATCACGGATAAGGTCGTAATACACCGAAGCGGCAATGCCGGATAAGAAACCGCTTATCAGTATGCGCAGGCTTGGAAAGGCGATAGGCAGCATTTCCGCGGCAAGGAAAACAGCGGCCGCAAGCAGGGATAACGGTATATACAGGGCAAGCAGCCCGTAAACGGGGCCGCTTGAGAGGAATTGTCCAATACGCATTTCTTTTTCATTACGTGATTGCATAGCCCATTTCTTTCATCTGATACCGTTTCATATTGCCGGGCGCAAGGGCGGAGACGGATTTTTCATCAATAATCAGATATTCAATAGAGAGATGAAACTTCCTAATTACGCTCAAAAACAGGTACGCATCATACTCCAAATCAGGACCCACATACATAATACGCGTTCCTGACGGCATTTGTTTTGCCTTTTCAAGCAAGACGCCGACGCAGCGGTTCTTCTCATCAGCGGTAAGCGGCGTATCCCGACGGGTTTCTTGTTGGAAAAGGGCAAGGCGTTCAAGAATCGGGATAAGCGCAAAACGACTCTGGGTAATACTATCAACCTTTTCCGGTTTGCCCCCGGAAAAGATGATAATGCCGGTATTCTGCTTCCTCTCAGATGACTCACGGCAGAGCGCGGCCGCCGCTTCAATAGCCCTTTCAATAAAAGAATGACCCTTGATCGAAGGGTACTGTCGTATATCAAGGTTAAGAAATACCGTACATGGATAGGAAACCGTAGCCTCATACTCATTTACCATGAGACCGGCCGCTGCGCCGGCTGATTTGACGCTTGCCTTCCAGTTTATGCGGCGCGGTTCATCGCCCGCCTGATACGGGCGAAGCGAGCGGGTTCGGGAAAGGTCTTCGTGAAGCGGGTTGTGCGACGGAAGCGCGCCGAGCGGAACGCCGCCTGATGGTTTTATACCTGAAATGCACGGCTGCGGATAGACAAACAGTTTTGTACTATCTGCGTATGTAATCTGAAACGGGAAAAGTCCGAAAGGATCCGATCCGCGGATGGTTGCCGGTCCCATGAGAAACACGCCCCGTTCCGAGCAAAACCCTTTCCAGAAATGTACTCTACGCGATCTCGATTGCAGCTCACAGGCAACCTTGTTTTCCTGAACAAGCGTCAACATACCGGGAGCGTCGCTTATTGCAAGCATAAAAGCGGGAATGATCCCCTGATTTTCCACAACAATCTCAACGGTAACCCACCGCCGCCTGAATTCTCTCAGTTCCCTGTCCCGCCTCAGTACCTTGATATGACGGACAAGGTATTCCGTATACATCCGCGAACCTATGATAATCAGCAATAAAAACGCACATAAAAATTGCACGGCAAAGAGCGGCGCACACAAAAACACCGGCCCAAGCACAGCAACACCCGCAATAAGAACGCCTCTCCCGCCGATTAATACCTTCGGTTCGACGGAAGCGGCCTGTTCCGTGCGCCGCCTGTTTGTTGCGGGTTTATGCGTTTTCCGCACCGGCTTCATCCGCATTGTTTAGCCGGTTGCCTCATAGCCCGCCTCCGCAACGGCTGCCTTCATGCTCTCAAGCGTAACATCGTCCTTATGATTCACAACGGCTTTCTTGTCTTTAAGGCTCACCTTCGCGGATTTAACGCCGTTTACCCTTTTTAGCGACTCGGTAACATGCTTTACGCAGTGTTCACAGGACATGCCTTCTATATGTAATAGTGTCTTCATACCGCCTCCTGAATGGTATCCGGTACTATTTTATACGCCAACATTGACATAGTCAACAAGGTACGTTACATTAAAGCATGGCGAATATATTATTTCATTCCGAAATCAACGGAATACAGGCGATCTGTTTTGATACCGGACGTAATGAACAGGATTTCGCGCGCGCCGGACTTTCCAAGCTGCTGATGCAGCAAGGTATCGTTGTCAGAAATACCGATGCTATTGAAAAATTTGAAGGATTTGAAAAGGTTGAAAAATGGAAATGTGAAGGCGTTGTCGAACAAAACGGAAGCATGGTCATCTGGGGCGCGGATTTTGCCGAAGAGACGGCGGTTACGGCTTTTGACGTCCTGCTTGCCGGCGATAGTCAAAAAGACGCGGCCCTTGATGCGGTGAGGCGTTGGATAAAAGCCCGTATCGCGCTGAAGGACGAATATGCCCTGCTTGCGCCGGGCGGAACGTTCATTGACGGAAAAGGAACCATCTTTTTCCCTCCCGAACTCTTAATGGATCGCTGTTTTGAGGCGAAAAATGCGGCGCTTGAAAAGAAAGAACGCTTTGTTCATCCTGATTTGGAAGGAACGGCGGCTGCCGCATGGACGCTTGCCTGTATGCTCTACCGTATGTTCTGTAATGCCGGCGCATTTCCGGCCCGCGATAGTACCACGATCCATCAAGATATGCGCGAAGGGGTGTTCTTTCCGCCTCGTTTCGCCAACCCCGGCATTGATCGGCAATTCGATGATCTGATAAAGCGGGCGTTCTCCCCGTATCATGAGGATCGCCCGTCTCTTGAAGTATGGCGGCGTTTTCTTGAAGAAAAAGACGCTTCAACCAACGTAAAAAATTACGCGGCTTTTTTTCATACGCTTACGCCGGAAGAATCTGAAAAGATAACGCGGGAAAAAGAGAACCATATCAAAAAGAAAAATTTCTCGGTAAAGACCAGACGGTTTCTGACTAGAAACAACGCGGTTGTTTTGGGCGTAGCGGTTGCCGTTGTTGTTATGGGTTTGATCATAGGAAGCGTCATATACGACCGCTCAAAGCGGCCGAACACAAAAGGCATGATGCCTGCGGAAGTGGTTCAGGCGTATTACACGGCGTTTTCCGCGCTCGATCACGAGTTTATGCAGAATGCGGTACTGAAAAAGGCCGGAAAAGCCGATATAGACGTTGCCGTACAGCTCTATGCCGTTGATAGAGTCAGGCAAGCGTATCAGATGGACGTGATGCAATCTTCAATTATCAAGGCGCAAGCGTGGCTTGATGACGGCGGCCGGCCTGTCGATGCGGCGAAATTCGTGTTCGGCGTTACGGACTTGCAGGTAACGCCGGACGATCAAGATGAAAATGACGGTACCGTTTCCTTCACGGTACGCTACAACTTATGGGCAACCGATTACGGCAATGAACAAGCGCAGCCGGAAACGCCGCTTACGCCGGCGGTTCAAGTTCGCGTTGATGAGCTTCGGCTTGTGCTGTACAAAGGCGCATGGCGCATAGCCGAAATACAGAGAAAGCAAAGCTGACATGAACGTCTATTCCGTTACCGCAATAACCGATCTCATCAAAGAGGATCTTGAAGGAGCGTTTTCCGCAATCGGCGTGGAAGGCGAACTTTCAAACTGCCGCCCATCCAGTACCGGACACCTGTATTTTACCCTTAAAGATGCGGCGTCCTGCATTTCCGCGGTCATGTTCAAAAACCGGTTCCGCACCCTTTCTTTTGAGCCGAAAGACGGTATGCTGCTCCGCGTTCACGGCAGCATTTCGGTATACAACCGGCGCGGCGCCTACCAGATCGTGTGCGATGAAATAGAGCGGGCCGGAGAAGGCGAGATGCTTGCCCTGCTTGAAAAGCGAAAGCGGGCTTTCGCGGACGAAGGGCTGTTTGATGAGCATAAGAAAATGCCCATTCCGCGGTTTCCGCGTACGGTCGGCGTGGTAAGCTCCCCGACGGGAGCGGCGGTACGGGACATTCTCACCATTCTGCACCGGCGCGCGGCGGGTATTAACGTGATCATCTTGCCGTGTCCGGTGCAGGGAAACGAGGCTGCCCCTATTATCGCGCGGCGTATTGAACAGGCTAACCGCTGGAACCTCGTTGATGTGCTAATCGTAGGGAGAGGCGGCGGTTCCCTTGAAGATCTGCTGCCTTTTTCCGAAGAGGCGGTTGTTCGGGCCATAGCCGCGTCCGCAATACCCGTTGTAAGCGCGGTCGGGCATGAAATCGACTGGGCGCTTTCCGACTTTGCCGCGGATCTTCGCGCGCCGACCCCGTCCGCGGCCGCGGAACTCGTGAGCGCGCACCGTGAGGAAACGCTGCTCGCTGTTAGAAACACCGCGAAATTGCTGCTTGGGACCATAAAAACCCGTCTTGAACGCGCGCGCTTTTTGACGAAGCCGTTTAGTCCGGCTGAAATGGAATACCGTTTCCGCGCCATACTGCAGCCGCGTCTGGTACATTTCGATGATGCAAAGGAGGAACTGCTCATATCTTTCGGGAACCGGCTTGCCGATGTCCGAAAAAGGCTTGAACTTGCCAAACGCACGCTTGAGGCCGCGAACCCCGGTCTTATTTTGGAAAAGGGCTATGCCATCGTTACCAATGCGGCGACCGGCGTCGTTGTCCGCGCGGCTTCGGACGCAGCCCGCGGCGACACCCTCGTTATCAGACCCATGAAAGGGGAGATCAAGGCCGTTGTAAAGGAATGATGAAGAGGCGTAAGAAAGAAACCATCAGCCGCTTGTTGACCAAGATAGTTTTGTTTCAATGAGCGAAAAACCGCTTGACAAGCGGCATAACCAAGGGTATACTTTTTAAAGCTTCAAAAGTTTAAAACCATTCAAAAATCACCATACTATAAGGGTACTAGAGAAGCGTAAAACCGCTTGACAAGCCCGCTTGACGCGAGCGCGTGATAAGCGGCTATAACCAAGGCATATTTTTGTTTGAAAGTTTGTGAATATTCAAAGGGAACGGTGATAGGATATGAGTATATGGAATGACGGATCTCTTTCGCAATTCGACGGGCGCGACGCCCATAGCGCGGATAGCGCCATACTATACCCCACTTCCCCGCCTATTTGCCCCCCCCCCCCCCCTCGCGTGTTGCTTATATTCTTTCTTATACGAATTAAAAATCCCCGTATTCTCTCTCTACGTTTTTTCTCTTTTTCAATCCGTTCTTTACAAGGAGGTTCTTATGGCGCGTATCAATGTCATAAGCGAGGTTTTACGCCGTATTCGGGTAAACGCGATGGCCCCAACGCGGGCGCGCGGATTGAAACGATAGGGAAGAACCAATAACGAAGCCTGAACAACGAATAATGAACCATGAGCAATGGTTTATCACGTATGATTCATAATTAATGACTATGGAGGTTATTATGTCGGTTATTGATGATGTTGAGCAGGTATTGCACCGGATCCGCGTAAAGCTGTATCCCAGCCACCTGCCTGGAAAGGAGGGCGAACTCATCGCCCGGACGGAGAACGAGAGGAGCCTCTTGTCTGAAGAAGTATGCAAGTCGGCGAAGGAGCGGGGCGGCTTTACCGGCAGCCTCGACGACCTGAACGAGCATGTAACCATCTTCCTGCGAGAGACCGCGCACCAGCTCTGTGACGGCTACGAGGTCAACTTCGGTGGCCTTTTCGCGATCTACCCCAACGTGGGCGGCGTATTCGCCAATGAATACGATCCGGTGGACAAGGACAAGCACAAGGTGAACTTCCGCTTCAGGACGCTTAGCGGACTGCGCCGCCTTGCGGACCGCATCGAAGTCGTCTCGGTGGGACTTGCCGCGGCTTCGGGGTACATCACCGAGGTAAGCGATGTAACGACCGGGCTGGTGAACGAAACCGTTACAAGCGGCGGAATCTTTATGCTCACGGGCAACAAGATAAAGGTTGCGGGGCAGCCCGATCAGACCGGCGTGTTCTTTTTCGCGCCGGGCAGTCCCCCGGGCAGCCCTGACGAGAGCGTCAAGGTTACGGCCAACTTTGCTATCAACGACCCGTCCCAGATTGTCGGCACGGTACCGCAACTGACTGCTGACAAGGACTGGTATATCGAGGTCCGCACCAACTACTCTGGCAACTCGTCAAACCCGCTGAAGGAGATCCGCGCGATACGGAGCTCGTTCACGGTGAGGCAGGGCTGA
>JAITAN010000134.1 GCA_031284105.1 Treponema sp.
CGGACATTTCTGGGGAGATAGGTTCTATTCACGGGTAATAAAGGACGAGCGAGACTTTTGGACCGTGTATGAGTACATCGACGAAAACCCCGTTAGAGCCGGAGCTGTAAGAAAGCCGCATGAGTGGAAGTACAGCGGAGCATACCATAGGGAATACGGAATCGTAAGGATTGTATCTATGGTAAGCGATAGGACTTTGAAGACGGAATTGAGGATGCTTCAATGATGATTTTATAGGTCAGACCTCTGAAAAGGAAGCCCGCGAATGAATGTTCATTTACACGGATTATCAACAAGAAAGAATATCAATTCGTGTAATTTGCGGACTTGGATTGCCCGCCGCAACGCAGGGTTACGGGAAAAAACTTTCAACTATGTACCGCCTGTTTCTCCGTATCCGCAGGAAAGGGTAGGCGCGCTCATGCCCTACCGGTTAGGCGCGAATAAACAGCGACGCCGCGCAATACGCGAGCAGACAGGCCATCGCAATATGTATGATTTTTCCGTGATTTATAAATAGTTTTCTGAATAAGGTACCGAATAAACCCCAGCATATATTTCCTGAACAACTCACCAGCGAAAACAGCGCGGCAAATCCTATGACCGGGACCATTTCTTTATAATACGGCAACACATAAGAAGACATGACGTTTATGCCGACTATCCACGCTTTCGGATTGACAAATTGCAGCGCAACGCCTGATGCGATACCTGATGCGGCGTTGAAACGGATCTCTTTTGCATGAATAGACGCGGTATTGCGCAGCGTCTTCCACGCAAGAAAAAGCATATAGAGCGCGCCGGCCGTTTTCATAAAAAACTGAATTTTCGGGATATATACATATAATAACCCGGTACATAAGGCGCACATCAGCGCGGTAGTAAAACGCCCTATGAACAGGCCGATATTAAAAACATAGCTTTTTCCAAACCCAACCTGACTTGCATAGGTCATGGACGTAATGTTGTTGGGTCCCGGCGTGTACGTTGAAATAAAAATATATATGAGAAACGGCGCCCAATGAAACACGATGCTATCCGCCAAATTCCGCATATGCGAATGCGCTGTGGTTATGGATACTCTCAAAATTCTCAACTTCGACTGAAAAACGGGGGAATTTCTTGGTATTCCTGACGCTTATGTACACATCTCTTACCACATCTTCAACAAATTTCGGGTTGTCGTAGGCGTGTTCGGTGATAAACTTTTCGTCTTCACGTTTCAGAAGCGAATAGACCGGACTCGAGGCGGCTTGTTCCACAATGGCGATAATATCCTCTATCCAGAAAAAAGGTCCCAGTTCCAGCCCGACTTTCACGATTCCCCGCTGATTATGCGCGCCCCGCTCGCTTATGGCTTTGGAACACGGGCATACCGTGGTAACCGGTACGGAAATCGACACGGTAAAATGCCTATCGTGCGCGGTAACCTCACCCTGATAACTGCACCGGTAGCTCATCATGCCCGAAAGCGCGGAAACGGGCGCTGTTTTTTCAAGGAAATACGGAAAATAAATCTCACCAAAGCTCGCTTCGGCATCTAAATCTTGGCGAATATCGGCAAGCATATTCAAAAACATGGACATCGTGAGATCGTTACGGTACTGATGAAAGATTTCGATGAACCGGCTCATGTGCGTTCCCTTGAAATGTTTCGGCAGATTTGCAAAAAGATTTACCGTTGCGGTCGTATGCTGCGCCTTGTTCTTCTTGTCAAGCACGCAAATAGGGTACTCAAGCCCCTTTACGCCGACTTTGTCAAGAGGAATCTCTCGCGTATCGGCTTGATTCTGCACGTCAAGCATCGCGGGTTTTCTCCGCCGCGTCCGCCACATTCTGCAAAAGCATGGCGATAGTCATGGGACCGACCCCGCCCGGCACCGGCGTAATAAACGATGCTTTTTGAGAAACCGGCTCAAAATCCACGTCCCCCCGCAAGCGGTAGCCTTTTTTTGCCGAAATATCGCTCACCCTGTTCACGCCCACATCAATAACAACCGCTCCTTCTTTCACCATATCGCCGGTGATCAAACCGGCTTTGCCCGCGGCCGCAATCAAAATGTCCGCCTGCCGCGTATGGTACGCCAAATTGGTTGTGCCGGTGTGGCACATCGTTACCGTCGCGTTACTGTCCTTGCGCGTCAACAGTATGGATAGGGGTCTGCCCACGAGGTTTGACCGCCCCACGATGACCGCATGAGCGCCGTTTACCGGAATATCGAGCGCGCGTAGAAGCCGCATGATGCCGTTCGGCGTACATGGCAGGAACCCGTCTTTACCCAGAACCATGTTTCCCACGGAAACCGGATGAAAGCCGTCAACGTCTTTTTTAGGGGAAATGGCGTCAATCACCCGGCCCTCCCGCACATGCTTCGGCAAAGGAAGTTGTACCAGAATCCCATGAACCGCCGCATCTTCATTCAAAGATATAATGAGAGAAAGAAGCTCTGCCTCGGATATGCCCGCGCTTAGACGGATGTCCCTGCTTGCCATGCCGGCTTCCGCAAGCGCCTTTTCCTTGGCTGTAACGTAGGATACGCTCGCGGGATCTTCCCCCGCCAGAATCACCGCCAAACAGGGGACGACGCCTTGCGCCCGCAGCGTTTCCGTCCGTTTTTTTGCATCTTCGCGCACCGCGCGCGCTATTGTCTTTCCATCAATGATCGTCATGGCTCATACTATCATATTTTGCGGAAATGAGGAATCACCTCTGATGCGGCTACAAAACAACCGGTTTTGGAACCGGCTCACCTGATCATAATAAAAAACGCAACGGCCTGTGAAGCCGGCTTATTAAGCGTAATGGTGGTCAGCGTATCGGTTATGTCTTGCCACGCTTCGTTTGACTGAACAATAAACGTGTTTGCGGGCATATTCAGACTATACTTGGTATCGAGGACGAACGGACCGTGCGAGGGATAGGTATCTTTAACATTAGCGAACACCCGTTCCCCCGCGAAAGGATTGTCCATCCGCCAAATATCAAAGCCGCTAAAGGTGTAGCCCATACCGTTAATTGTGCGAGTTACGGTAGTATCAAAAGAGAAAACGCCGGACGGTTTATTATTTCCGCTGAAAACGAGCGCTTCTCCGAAACGGGACAGAATTGCCGGAAACGTCCAGTTTGAACCATGTACCGCCTCCGAGTTTACCGCGTCAACCACGGATTCGCTATTGGCTTTGGCATTTGTCATTATTTTTTGAAGCAGGGACGCGCCGCCAAAATTTCTTGCGAGATACGCGCCGAAAGCGTATGAATTGGCGTATGAATACAGTACATTCTCGCTATTCCATACGATGGGAGCGCATTCTGCGTATGCGTTTAAGAACAGAGGAATCCTCTGGTTGTAAGGAAACTCTTTTTCGGTAATGCCGAGAAACGGATCGATAAGATCTTCCGCAAGCATTGCAAGCATTTCATCGAACCACGTTTCCGATGTTTGTTTGAAATCCGACTTTACGCTTTTCTCATTAAAATTGATCATGTGCTGAAATTCGTGCGTCAAGGTTGAAACCGCCCCGTCTGGGAATTTGTCGGCAAGATGGGCGTCAAGGTAGAATATTTCCGCATAATTGGTCTTCAATGTGGCGCCGTCCCATCCGCCGGCAATCTCATTTTGCGTATAAAAATCTTTTGCCCAAAAATACCCGAAAACGCCGCTGGTCTGATCCTGCTTATAATCTTTGTCAATATCAAAGATAAGTATTTGAATCTTATCATCTCCATCCTGCCCGCCGTTACCGGACGGTCCTCCTCCGTACTCATACCCAAAGATAGGCGTCTCTTTTTCATAAATAACATCAAATGTGGAGGCGAGGGTCTTCGCCTGCGTCCGCGTGATTTTGTTGTCGTTATCAGAAGATGCGGCCGTCGTGAAATTCTCATCCGCAACCCACACGGCGGTATGGCTGCCGGTCGCGCGCAAGGTAGCCGGTTTCTGCTCCCAACCCTTTCCGGTCGAATCGGATTCTACCCAGAACCGTCCCGCCGTACCGTTTTCCGTGTATACTTTGGACGCGCGTCTTTCCCCCGTTACGGTACGGGATACGGCGCTTGGAGGCGGCGGATTATGGTTGAATTGCTGCGCGGCAAGGTGGTCGTAACGGATGCCCGTTGAGCCGTCGGCCGCGGTAAACACGCCGGATATTGCTTCCTGTACGGTTTGCCGTTGCGCCGAAACTCCGCTTGAGACGGCATACCCCGTATTCTTCGCGGTTGCGGAAACGGCGGCGTATTTTACCAGATAAACGCTTTGGTTTTTCAGATCTTTAAGATGTACGGTTATTGATTGCGATACATCGGAGAAATCAATATAGGAAACCGGATTGGCGCCGCTCACCGTTATTTCTTTAGCGGCCGGAAGGGTGGAATCCGGCATGAACGGAAAAGAACACGCCGAAAAACACGCCGCGGCGCCTGCCGCAACGCATACCGCCATTCCAAACAACTCCGCCTTCTTTACCATGCGGCGCATGAGCCGCCGCGTACCTATAGTCATTGTCCTCATCGCCTGCCTCCTCGTATTCGATATGCGCGCATACATACGCTATACTCTATATGCAACTTTCCACAGAAATAACCCCTGCGGCGGCGCGGCCGGTCCCGCTTTATTTCGCTCCCCGCTTTCGACAAGCGACTGAAACTCGGATACGGGTATCTCTTTTTCTTCACAAAGAAGCAGCGTTCCCGTTATGGAGCGTACCATTTTCCACAAAAAGGCGTTTGCCGTAATCTCAAAAACAAGCGCATCGCCCTGCACAAAAAAGCCGGCGTTGAAGATATACCGGAAGCGGGATTCGCTTGGATCCCTCGGTCTTGCAAAGGCGGAACAATCCATCTCGCCCCGCAGGAGCCGCGCATACGAATTGAGCCGCTCCACAGAAGGGCGGCGCCATATTTGCAGCGCGTACCGCAATTCGTGGGGAAGCGCGTGTCTGCCCGCGATGATATGGTACCGGTACGTCCTTGCCTTTGCATCAAAACGCGCGTGAAAGCCGGCATGGGTTTCTTTTGCCGCAAGAATACGCACGTCCCTCGACAAGAGGTTGTTAAGCGCGGGTACGAACCGTTCGGGGGCTATGCTTTGTATATCGGTGTAAAAGTTAGCCGTCTGCCCCGCGGCATGGACGCCCGAATCCGTACGCCCCGAACCGGTAAGACCCACCGGATGTTTGTGTAGTTTTCGCAAAGCTTCTTCTATACATCCCTGTACCGTACGGGTAACGCCGCTTCCGGCAGCATTTTTCTGCGTTTGCCAGCCTGAAAAATCGGCGCCGTCGTATGCAAGCAATAACTTGATGTTTCGGGTTGAGCCTCTATCAGTCATCGCGTTCATTCAGTTCTTTCTTGATGCGATTATACAAATTTTTAGCACGTTCCAATAGCGGTCCCGGCTTGTTTTTGGAAGATTTCCCCAAACCAAACATTTTGGCAATGGTACGTTTGTGGTTTTCAAGCGACTCGTTGCGTTCTTCGACGCTGTCGGCGCGCCCATATTTCAGATTGAGAAGCCCCGCAAGGTACAGCACGCCCTCATACCCGTAGTTTTTGTCCGTATCCGGCCCTAAATTCTTTGCCGCTGAAAGCGACTCTTCTCCGGTCTGTTCAAATTCCACTGCTTTACCGTACAGGTATTGGGCTTTTTTCTTAAACAGAGCGGTAACCCAATCGTAATTCTCACCGGGCATCTTTTTATGCAAATCTTCACAAAGCCATGCGGCGCGCAAAGCCGCCATTCCCTGCTTAATAGTAGGTGAGGATTTTTTGGAGAAATACTCGTAACAGCGTAACGCGAGGTATTGAGACGCGGCTCCCGACATTAACGTCCTATTCTGATAGAAATCCACATCGGGAAAAAGAAGCTTGACCTCGTCTTTTCTGTCGGCGCGGGATTCGCTGGCGCCGAAGGATGCGGCTTCGCCTAAAAGCGTAAAATCCTTGTCCATGGCCGCGTACCAACATTCGGGACATACCGTAGCCTGATAGACAAGGGGATAGACTTCTCCATATTTTACAGAAGGCTCATACATGCGGTGCAGTTCATCGGTAAGCTCGCCGGCTATGAGCCTGCCTCCGCCCGACAACAGTTCCTCACGGTGAAAAACGCATCCGCACGCGGGGCAGGTTAACTCGTCCTTCGATTGGAACGATACTTTTATATCATATTCTTTCATATTGATGATCCTTATAGACACACAATTTCATTGACTGTTCGGCATTGCAGACTTTTAGTCTTGCAGACCTACAGTCTACTTTAAATTTCGATAGAAGTAAAGATTTTATTGATGATTTTATGTTGACGGTTTGCAAAACCTGTGCTATATTTTTTAGCATCCAGTTTGGAAATAGAGAAACCTTTCTTTGTGGATTTAATCATGCAGTACTTTGATACTCACGCTCATTTAGGGCTCATTTATGATGACCCCATTGAACAGCTTATGGTTATTCAGGAAGCCCGTCAAGCCGGCGTTTCCCGTCTCATGTCGATTTGCAATAATCTTTATGATTTTCGACAAGTATATAAGAATTTGAGATCATCTGAGAGCGTTTATTTTGCCGTGGGGGTCTCTCCTGTCGAAGTGCAAACGCCGGGGAGAGATTGGATTCAAATAATGGAGCAAAGCGTACGTCTGCCCCATGTCATCGCCATAGGCGAGATCGGGCTTGATTATTTCCGCAGCTCAGGTACCAAGAAATCGCAGATCGAGTTGTTTATCAATCAGCTTGGCATGGCGGCGAAGTTTGATCTGCCGGTAATCATCCACAACCGCAATGCGGGCAGAGATGTACTGGACGTTCTAAAAGATCGGCTGCCGCGCCGGGGCGGCGTTCTGCATTGCTACTCGGAAAACGCCGAATATGCAAAAAAGGCGCTTAATCTCAATCTGTACTTCTCGTTTGCGGGGAATCTAACGTACAAAAACGCAAAGAACCTCCATGAGACGATTGCCGTTCTTCCGCTTGATAGGATACTGATCGAATCGGAAAGTCCCTTTATGGTACCTGCCGACCACCGGGGCAAGCGTAATATGCCGAAATACCTCCCCATCACCGCGCTCTGCCTTGCGCGGATGCTCAATATGGATGAGGAGGAAGTGGGACAACGCCTTTGGGAGAATTCAAACCGTTTCTTCGGGCTGCCTCCTGCCTAAACCGTTCAGGCGTTTTTTTTTGAACGCCCCCTTTCCAATGCCGTAAAGGGGGCGTCTCCGCGTATCGGGCGGCGAAGGTTTTGACTCCGCCGCGTTCATCCTTCTCTTTTTTCTCCGAGCCTTCGGCCGCCGCTCTCTTATAAGCCGGTTCCACCCGCTGCCGGCGCGCCCTCATCTGAAACTCCTGAAGCATCGTCCGCCATACCCGCGGGCTGCCGCATCGCGCCGGTGTACTTCATATAACGAGCGCCATATTCCCCTCATGCGGCTTGAGGGCTGCGTTTTGCGAAGGCGCATGTGCCGTATTATACGCGATAAAAAAACGAAATATCCGCAAATGTATCGAATACCTCTTGACACGCTTGCTTTCACCATATATACTTTTCTACATGAATATAAATTTTACCGGCATATTCAT
>JAITAN010000263.1 GCA_031284105.1 Treponema sp.
TTCCGGCAACACGGCCGGGGACGGCGCGGACGTGTTCAAGCAGCGGTAGCAGGCGGCGGCGTACCAAACAGGGCGGCTTTTCCCGCGCGCAGGGGGAGCCGCCTTTTTCATGGGCACGCGCGGCGCCGCTCTACACGGGAACATGGCAACGAGCGGCCGCCGCAGTAGCAGCGGCGGCGGGGCCAAGGCCGCGATGAAGGGCGGCGGCGTGTATGTTGGCAACGGCGCAACGGTTACCCAAGGCAGAGGCGTTGTTTCCGGCAGCACGGCCGGGGACGGCGAGGATGTGTACAGGACGCGGTAGGCGCGGTGAGCCATTGGCCGCTGCGCCTTCCATGAGGCCGCCGGCATATATGCCGCCGGCATTCATGCCGCAGATTGGGGGGTGGCGGAAGACCCGCTCGCGGGGCTGGAGACAGGGGGGCGCGGCAGAGATGCCGCTATGCGCCGGTAACGGCACGGAAACAGCGCCCCCCCTCTAGGGTTTAATGCCCCGCCGCAGAGGGCGCAAGCAAGCTGGCCGCGGGGATTTTTATTAAAAATACGGATGGCGGCTTCCCGCACGGTTTTATATCAAACCCCTCTTTTCTCGAAATCGATCCGCGGGTCGATAACCGTGTACATCAGGTCGCTCACCAAGGACAGCAACAACCCCAGCAAGGTAAAGATATACAGCGTAGCGAAAATCACCGGATAATCACGCTGCATGGTAGACTCGAAACCCAGCAACCCAAGCCCGTCAAGAGAGAAAATCACCTCGATCAGCACGGAGCCGGTGAAAAACATGGAGATAAAAGCGGCCGGAAAGCCCGCTATCACGATGAGCATGGCGTTTCTGAACACATGCCCCAAGAGGATTTTCTTTTCGGTCAAACCCTTGGCGCGGGCGGTCATCACGTACTGCTTGTTGATCTCGTCTAGAAACGAGTTTTTAGTAAGCATGGTAAGGCTCGCAAAGCCCCCAATGATAAGGGACAGGATGGGAAGCACAAGGTGCCAGAAGTAGTCAAGTATTTTATGCGGGAGACTATACGTAGACGCAGCGGGAGAAAAAAGCCCGCGGAGCGGAAAGAGTTTCAGGAAACTGCCGCCCGCGAAAAGCACCACGAGGAGTATGGCGAACAAAAATGCCGGTATGGCGTTGCCGAGAATGACGGCCGCGCTTGTCCATGTGTCGAAATGGGTGCCGTTCTTCACGGCTTTCCGTATGCCCAGCGGAATGGATACAAGGTATATGATGAGCGTTGACCAAAGCCCCAGCGAAATGGAAACCGGTAATTTTTCCGCGATGAGCGCCAGCACCGACTTGCCCCGGAAAAGGCTGTCGCCGAAGTTGAAGGTGATGTAATTTTTGAGCATTTCGCCGTAACGCGTAAGTATGGGCTTGTCGAAGCCGTACCGTTTCTCAATCTCGGCGATCACTTCCGGATCAAGCCCCCGGCTTCCGCGGTAGGTGGAGGCGTTCCCTCTGGATGAAGGAGCCGCAACATCACCGCTTGTACCGCCCGCCACACGCTCAAGGCTTATATTTCCATCTAATCCCTGCATGTTGGCAACCGCCTGATCCACCGGACCGCCCGGCGCAATCTGAACAATAAAGAAATTGATCGTGATAATCGCCCAAAGAGTCGGAATAATAAGCAGAAGTCTGCGCGCTATGTATGCCGCCATGTGTATGCCTCTTGGTTAGTTTTGTTTACTATCCGTATCGAAGACCGTGCCGCCCACACTCTCAACCGTAACGCCGTTCCGGTACGTTTGCAGGGATCGCTTCTCCCGCTCAAGCTCCGGAAAAGAGTACAGGGCCGCGCCGGTTTCGCCGATACTCACCTCCGGCCGGCTGTACGTCCCAATCTCCTTGATGAGCTTGTCTTGAGCATTGGCAAGATTTGCAGGCTGGGCTTCCGGCGTATTTGCCGCAATGTCCGTAGTTTGAACATTACGCGGAGACGACCACACCCGCGCAAAGGCTATTTTCCGTAAATTCTCAACCTTAACCGCCTCATTGCGTTTCTTCACATTGCCCGCGCGTAATGCCGGAATGACCCAGAACAGCAATGAGAAAAGCAGCGGAACCACGCCCAAACCAACGGTGATGACCGGAAGCGGATTTGACGAAATACCGGTAAGCAGCGCATAGGTGATGCCATAGAGATAGGAGGCGGCTTCCTCTGTGGCCTGTGAAACAAAGCGGGAAATTCTTTCACCGTTTCTTGCGATAGAGGTTGCGATGCCGACAGCGCCTGTGGTAAGCGCATTGTACAGATAATACCCGCCGAAGATCACATTCACGCCGTTTATGACACAGAACCATGTGTTCATGGCCGGCTTATTTGCGGAAAACTTTTCGAGTAGTTTAACCGGACTTGAACCGCCGAAGGAACGATCGCGAGTGTCGACCCGCACAAGCAGTTCATCAAAACGGTAGATAACGGTACCGTCATCGGTGGCTTCCGGGCTGCCGCCGAATTCCGCGCAGTAGGCGGTAATGGCTTCTTCGGCATCAAGCTGTTTTTTGCCCGTAAGCATGATGAATTCCGGCAGGGAAATGACGCCTCTGTTCGCCTGAATGTAGGCTATAACGGCTTGTTTTTCCCTGTTTTCCCAGTCCGCATTCGGGTCCCCATCGCCAAAGACAAAGGAAAAGATAGCCTTATGCAAGGGGTGCGACTTGGGGCGCTGCTGTTTGCTTCCATAATAAGAGGGATCGAGCGACTTGGTCAGTTCCGAGTAGAACCAGATGCGCATGATGAGGTTGAAGATACTACTCGCAAAGTAAAGTCCGCCGCCCCTATTTGAACGGCTATCCGAACTGTTGGAAGAACCGCCGCCCATGGAAATCACCAGCGCCGCAAGGGCAAGGAGCATGAAAAGGGCGAAATAGCCTATGAGCATGACCATGATCCACACTTTGAAAAGCCACGATGATACAATTTTTACGCCCTTGCCGATCTTTTCAAAAAGATTCCGCATAAACACGCCCGCGCCCCGGTATTTGCTCTTGAATCCCCGTGGGAAGGAATAGAGAATCTCCCCCGATTCGGTTACCTGAAGCCGCGCGGAATATTCATCGGCGACTTTCGGGATAAGCTCTTTAACCGCAACAAGAGGGAGGCTTGTTCTCCCCACAATATCCGCGACCGTTGCGCCGTCTTTTTGCCTTCTGCACGCCTCCGTTACCTTCCGGTAAGCATCTCTATCGTTGATTTTCTGTGCTTTTTGTTTCATATAGTTCTCCATACTAACTGTTCCGGTTATCCCCCCAGGGGAATACCGTTTTTAATCGCCCCGCGTATTGTCAATATTGCCTTCTAAAATTCCGGCAAGCGTGATATTTACAAAATAGTCGTCAACCAGTTTATTTACTCTGGTCCATACCTTATGGCTTAGACACGTGGATATTCTATTGCAGTTTTCGGCGTGTTTATCACACGGAGGAGTTTCCATCTTTTCTCCTGATGCTTTTAGTATGGATTTGAGTGTAATCTCGTTAAGCGGTTTTTCAAAGAGGAAGCCTCCGCCCGGTCCCCGGACAGACGCCACAATACCGGCTCTACGGAGTTTAAAAAATATCTGCTCCAAAAATATGGGAGAGATGTGTTCCTGTTCCGACAAAGTACTGACAGATATAGGACCGCCATCTTTCCCTAGCTGGGCTAACGCCAATGTCGCTCGTAAGGCATATCTGCCGCGAGTGGTAATTTTCACAAAAGCCTTCCTTTGTTTAGGGATTTTTTAATTATACAATAAAAAAAAAATTTTGTCAGGAGTATCTTTACTATATTTATGCTATTGCATAAAAACCAGCAAGAAAATATACTGGGGAATTAAGGAGTAACAGATGAAGAAATTTGCATTGGTTCTTTTTGTACTTGCAATCAGCGCCGGCAGTGTATTTGCGGACCATCCTAGCGGATGGGGCATCGGCTTACAAGGCGGGTGGACAGGCGGCGGCGGCGGCGGACTTACAATTAAAGCGCCTCAGTTGCCGGTTTACTGGACGGTAAATGCCAGCACCGGCTGGCTCGGCGTGTCGGGAGATTATTATTTTATTGACAATACGCTGGTAAGCGGCGCTAATTTGGGCTGGTATCTTGGGGTGGGCGGCTTCGCCAATATTGCCTATAATAGCTGGTTCGGTCTTGGCGTGGAAGTTCCCATAGGTCTTTCATGGCAGCCGCTTAACTTTCTTGAACTCTACATTCAGGCGGTTCCCAATGTGGGTATCGGAATCTACAGTGGCGGTCTCGATTTGTGGCCCAATTTTTTCGGCGCGAGTTTGGGTATCAGATTCTGGTTCTAATAATAATTAAGAATGAAAAATAAAATTGTTCTTAAAGCCGAAGACTTAGATGGGTATCTTACGGAAAACGATAAGACGCAACTTGTCAAAGTATCGGCGTTGTACCGAGATGCGCTTTCCTGTTACGGCTCCGCTGTGTTGGAGCGAAAGCAGGATGAAAAGCTCATCTCGCTGTACAACGAGATGGGCAGCCTTATGCAGGAAATCTGCCGCAATGAAAAAAACATACGGGTCTATTCATTTGTTATGTCGCACGAAAGCCACGCGGAGGCTTCCCGGCTTATTTCAAAATTGAGGGACGTCAGGACAGGACATGAAGAATTCATCTATTACACCCAGCGCGCCTATGAACTCCTTTTTAACATGGCATACGGAATGACATCAGGCGGGGTTGACAAAAACTACTTTTTCATCAAAACACCGGTAACAGTGCCGGTGCAAAATTACGCGGTTCACAAGATTTCCAATATTGACAATAAAATTATGAATACTGTTATGTGCGTTATGCTTCGCGGAGCGCTTCTTCCCTCAATGATCATGTCAAAGGAAATTCAGGAATATTCTTCGGAAGGTTACGTTACGCCATTTGCCCTTTTCAAAATAAGCCGTGACGATACCAAGAAAGAAAACAACATGGAGTATATCCTTGATCTTGATCGTTCCTATTTTGATCTTGAAGCGTTAAACGGCAAAGACCTAGTGTTTGCGGATCCCATGAACGCAACGGGCGGAAGTCTTGTTACGGTAGTTAAATACTTGCTTTCCCAAGGTGTCAAACCTAAATCCATTCAATTTTTCAACGTGATAGCGGCGCTTAAGGGAGCGCTTCGAGTGGTACGGGCGTTGGAGAACTGTCAGGTGTTCACCTTATGGATGGATCCCATGCTGAACGACTCGGCGTACATCATGCCGGGACTCGGCGATGCGGGCGACCGTATCAATGGCAAGGATGCGGCGGGAACCGGTCAGCGGAACATCATGCAGCTTATAGCGGACTACGGCTCGAACATAGCCCACCTGTACCGTAGCCAGTTACGGGAGATAGAAGCAACGGTGCTTAACCGGTAGCAGCGGGATCGGGTTTTGAGCCGTTCATAGTATGAGTGATATGTACAAATTAGTATCTCTTAATTTCCGGCATTCAATATTCCCGCTCTTTTTATTGGCGTTTCTCTCATTCGATTTCTTATTTTTCTCCTGTGTCAGCAATGTCATTTCCGCCGAGGAATATTACGCTATCGGTATGGCGTACTTTGATATGGGAAAATACGCCGAAGCCGAACCGTGGCTGATGAAGGCCCGTTCCGCAAAAAAGACCGTAACCGCTTCGGACTACAATTTAGGGCGGATAGCCTTTGAGACAAAACGGTATGAAGATGCGGTGCAGTATTTTGAGCGGATACTGGCAAAAGACTCGTACAATGTTCAGGCGCTTAAAGCTGCGGCGTATACGTACATCAGGACCGGCGATCTGGATAAAGCGGAAGCTTATTATAACCGCACGCTTGCGCTGGTACCCGAGAGCGCCGATGACGGCTACAACTACGCGCTGGTGCTGTACGCCGTAAAAAAATACGGCGACGCTGAGGAAATCCTAGCGAAATATACCGCCGCATTACAGGAAAATAAAGATATTCAACTGCTCTATGCGCGTGCGCAGAAGATGCAGCGCAAGCCCGAAGCCGTTGATTCATACGCGCTTTGGCTCGCAGTCAACGATGATCCGCTGGTACGCTATGAATACGGCGCTTGTTTAGAGTATACGCGCGTGTACGCGCTCGCGCTTGAAGAGTACCGCGCCGCTTATACGGCGCTGCCTGCGGACAGCAAGACCCCTACAAAACCGGAGGTGCGTTTCGCTATCGCCCGCGTGATGCTCATCGCGGATAGCGATAATGACGAAGGCATTACCGAGCTTGAAGGCGCAATCATAGACGGCTTTGCTGATTTTGATGCGGTTACGCTTCTGTTGACCGAAGATGCCATCTCCCAAGTCCGGAAAACCGATATTCAGCGCATCATCGACAACCCGCCTCAACCGGCAAGCGAACAACCTGCGGTCGCGAAAGACACGGAAGCTGCCGTAGAGCAATCCGAGGAGCCTCCGGTGAGTGAAACGGATCAACCCGGGGCGGCTAAGAACGGCGGTTGAAACCGAAAACGGAAGTCATCAATGAGGTGGGATCTGATGCTGCGCATACAGACCCCAGACGTTTTATACCCGAGTTATGCGCTGTTTTTCCATTTTACAGTATGTATCAAATTGCTCAATATATGCGTAACGTTGCATTCAAAATCGGAATTTTTGCCCCAAGAATAGGAATTCCGTAAAGTCGAATTCGCGAAGGCTTTCATTGGGACCCTTTCGCTCCGTTTCATCTCCCGCTTCCACCGCGCCGGTATATTTCCGGTAATTCCAAGCTCTTGGGCAAGACCGCTTCCGAAAATGCTTCGGTAAAAACTCTTCTTTCTCCCATGATACCCTCT
>JAITAN010000021.1 GCA_031284105.1 Treponema sp.
CCAGTTTAGGGGCGGCATCACCATTCATACCATCGAGGGCGGATTCAAAATAAGCGCCGTCATTCCCCTTGATCAAAGCAAAAACAATAATAGTAATTTTTAAACGCGCGTATCCCCTGGCGTATACCCGGTCAAAGAGACCCGTTGAGAAACCTCACGGCCCCTCGCGGGTATACATGAGCGGATACCTGCGAGAGTAATTCACCGCTATACTGAAAACAAACGTAATGATTTTGTATGGCGGTTTAGGGGGACATTGTAAGTCAATGGTTGGAAATTTCAACTCAAAATTTTCAAA
The DNA here is from genome assembly GCA_031284105.1 of Treponema sp. Classification (GTDB taxonomy): domain Bacteria; phylum Spirochaetota; class Spirochaetia; order Treponematales; family Breznakiellaceae; genus JAIRKH01. The sequence continues at coordinate 299 of JAITAN010000021.1, forward strand.
TTTCAAGTCAATAGTTTTAAATTTCAAGTCAATAGTTTTAACTGGCGAGTCAATAGTTTTAAATTTCAAGTCAATAGTTACAACTATCATTACCGGCCGCGGGATGGCGCAGGAAGGTCTGATCCGCCTCGTCTTCGTGCAGGTATACGTCTGGGGATATGCGCGAAGCTTTTTTAGGCGCCTGCGGCGCTTTTTAGCCGTATTTAGCGCTTTATAACTTGATTGTTACACCCGTGAGGGCGTAGTATTAGACTATGGACGTACCTTTTTCATCGTTACATACCCATTCTCTCTACTGCGACGGCAGCGATACTATAGAAACCCTGTGCAGCGCCGCTTTTCAAAAAGGTTTACGCGCAATCGGTTTTAGCTCACATGCGCCGCTTCTCTCAAAACGGGCGAAAACGCTGCCGCAAACCCAATGGCACATGCGCCCGGAACGCATCGGCGCATATTTGGCGGACATTCATGACGCGAGAAAGCGATGGGCAGGAAAACTAAACATCTATGCGGGGCTTGAGGTTGATTATATTAAAGACATTGCCGGTCCTGCCGATTTTACCGGGCATCGAACCCTCACGCAGAACGCGCTCCACTACATCATCGCTTCAGTGCATTACCTTGTCCCGCAGCACGGGGAACCTTTTACGGTAGACGGCTCGAATGAGGAATTTGAAAAGGGCGTCCGTTCCGGATACAACGGCAGCATTGAAGATGCGGTAAACGCCTATTGGGATGCGGAGGAAGCGCTTATAGCGGAAGGCGGTTTTGAGATATTGGGGCATGTCGATCTCATCAAAAAAAACAATGCCCGTGAAAAATATTTTTCTTCCGGCAGCGCATGGTATATCAACCGCATCACCCGCCTTGCCGGTATCATAGCTGCCGCAGGGATCACGGTTGAGGTAAACACCGGCGGGCTTAACCGCGGAAAAACAACGGAACTCTACCCCTCGCCGCTTTTTCTGACGCTTTTGAAGCAAAGAAACGTACCGGTTATCATCACTTCGGATGCGCATTGCGCGGATCACCTTGACGGGTACTATCCGCAGGCTGCCGCGGCCGTGCGCGCCGCCGGCTACCCGGAAGGCGCCGGCAGCCCCGTAGCGTCCGTTCTACCTCGTCAATAATGTCATCCGGCGTGGAAGCGCCCGCAGATATGCCGATAGTTTTGTATACCGTTCCTTCCAAGAATGAAGAGGGTATTTCACGGGCATGTTCAACAAGAATAACCGGTTTACAAACGCCGGATGCGGCATACGCCGCGGCGCACACCGACTCGGCTACGGCAAGCAGATGCCGTGTGTTTGCGGAATTTCTCCCGCCCGCAATGATGACCGCATCCGCTTTTTTACACAGGCTTCTTATCGCATCCTGCCGCTCTCTGGTTGCGGAGCAAATCGTATTGCATATCATTATAGCCGGAAACACCGTTTGCAGCGTTTCGCTTATCGCCGTGTAATCATCAATGGAAATGGTCGTCTGGGCAATGAGGGCTGTTTTTACAGCGGGCTGTTCGGCGTACAGAGCGCGCGCGCTTTGCATGGCCTGGATCGCGTCTTCTACTACGATACTACCGGGCGCATACCCTTGTATGCCGATGATTTCCTCATGGAGCTTCTCGCCCGCCAAAAAAACACGGTACCCTGTTTCGGCAAGCTCCTTTGCAAGCATCTGATTTTTTTTTACCTTGGGGCAGGTCGCATCCGTAATGCGGAAGCCGCGTTCACGAAGCCGCTCTTCCGACTTGGGGGTGATCCCGTGAGCGCGTATAATAGCGACATCGTCCTGCCGGACCGGTGTAACGGCTGTATCCGCTTCAGACTCTTCCTCCGAGACCATAACCCCCCGCGACTTGAGGCGTTCAAGCACCGCGGGGTTGTGGATAAGCGGTCCCACCGTGTATACCTTATGGGAAGCGGACGCGGCTTCATGCAGGGCGATGTCAACCGCCCTGCGTACGCCCGCGCAATACCCTAATACGGAAGCTCGAATTACGTTCAATTCCGCTTTCAGACGGCAGCCGCGGCGTTGCCGGCCGCAATGCTTTTAGCCCGCCGCTTCTTTTCGTTTTTTTTAACGGCAATATCCCAGAAATTCACAAACCCGCAGGCAATAAAGATGGTTGAATACACGCCGCTCGTCATGCCGACGAGCAGAGCAAGGGCAAAGTCCTTCATGGAGCCTGATGTAAAGATATACAGAGAGATAACGGCAAGCATGGTCGTTACGGTCGTGATGACGGTACGCCCCAATGTTTCGCTGATGGAGCGGTTAAGCGCCTCAACAAAGGAATCTTCGGGATAGAGGCGCCGCGTTTCACGTACGCGGTCAAAAATAACAATAGTATCATTGATCGAATAGCCCAAAATAGTGAGAATCGCCGCAATGGTGGTAGTATTGAACTCCATGCGCGTCCACGTAATAAACGTTACCATAATGAGGGCGTCATGGGCAATGGCAAGCACGGCTCCGATAGCATACTGGGGCTTGAACCGGATGGATGCGTAAATCAGGATAAGCACCAATGTCAACGCCATAAGAATACCCGCCTGACTGGAAAGCGCTTGTGAGAACCGCGAGCCGACATAGCTGGAACTGGTTACCGCTACGCCGTCAATTCCCACATTCAATGCCGCATTGGTTTCCAGCGCGGTTATGATCTTCTCGGCAGGCACCTCGCCGTTCAGCTCACTGTCCTGCATACGGATCATAAAGCGGCGGTCTTCGGGCTGCCCCAACACCTGTACCGAAACTTCTCCAAGGGACGAAAGGCTCTCGCGCACCTGCTCAATCGAAATCGGCGCGGTGTTCGGGGGCAAGTAATGCACCACAAAAGGGTCCGCGCCAAGTTGGGGATTGCCCGCTGCGCTTTGCACAAAGAGCGCGGTTTGAACATCCGCAGGAACCGCTGCGTCCACGCCGAGTCCGCTTATGCCGGATAGGGCTGCGGACATGGAACCGATGGTCGTATATTCCGCGTAGGGAAAGGGATGCGTTTTTCCTTCAACGCCGGCTCCTGATATGACGATATACAAAGAATTTCTATCAAAGGAAATCGATGCGTTGCCGGTACCGGTATACGTAAGACGGAGCGCGGGAGGCGCAAACTGTATTTCTTGAATAAGACCCGCCTGAAAATCAACGCCTAAATTAAAGCCGCCTTTCAGAACATAGCCTATAAGACCCGTAACAATCAGTACAACCGAAATAATCGCGCACACTAAAAACGCTTTTGAAAACCGTATGATGTTCTTCATTATTTAATCCTCCAGCTCACAGAGACGTTCTTGCTGCCGAGAACGTCCGTACCAAAGTCGAAGATGAGGCGGGACACGAAAAGCGCGGTGAACACAGACGAAATAACGCCTATTGCCAGACTGACCGCAAACCCCTGAATCGGACCCGATCCGAGTTGGGAAAGGAACAGCGCCGCGATAAACGTGGTGATATTTGAATCCATGACCGCCCAGAACGCCTTATTGAAGCCCGCGTCAATCACGGCTTTTCTGGTTTTTCCAAGCTGCATCTCTTCTTTCATACGCTCAAATATAATGACGTTTGCATCAACCGCCATACCGATAGTCAAAATGAAACCCGCAATACTCGGCAGGGTAAGCGTGAAGTTGAACGCGGAGAGGATGCTGAACATGAAGTAAATATTCAATATCTGGGCTATTACCGCATTGATGCCGGACACTTTATAGAAGATCAGCATGAAAACCATGACCGCGGCCAGTCCGCCGATGAGCGCGTACAACCCCTGTCTGATCGTATCCTCGCCCATGCTTGCGCCTATGCTCTGCTGATTGATAACTTCCAACTGCACGGGCAGGGCTGCGGTACGCAGGGTAAGCGCAATGTTATTCGCCTCTTCCAAGCCGAAGCCGGTTAAACGCACGGACTCATGGATACCGCTTTGAATGGTAGCTTGAGATTTCACGCGGTCGTCAAGCACGATGGCAAGCTGTCTTCCGATATTTGCGGATGTGAGCTTATAGAAAATATCCCCGCCCTCACCATCCAAGATAAAGGTAACTTCCGGCTTACCGTCAATATCCGCGCGATCAACCACCGCGCTCTGGATGTGATTTCCATCCAAGCCGATTTCCTTCTTGACCGCGGTGTAGCCGGTGAACTCGTCAAGTCCATACCGGTCCTTGGTGTACACGCCCAAAATCATAACGTCATCAGGAATGACGGTAGGATCGACGAGGTTGCCCGCGCCGTCAAACGTGCTTGCGGGATGCTGGCGGTAATACTCGTTGAACGTTTCGAGCGCCTCCGTATCAACCACACGAAAGGTCAGACTTCCCTTTCCCATGATGATGTCGTTGATGCGTTCGGGATCCGCGGTTCCGGGTATTTCTACATAGATTTGATCCGTTCCCTGCCGCCTGATAACCGGCTCGGTAAGACCGAACCGGTCGATGCGGCTGTTAAGCACCTCAAGGGCCCGGTTCATGGCGTCCTCACGGTCGGTATCGGTCAATGGATGATCCGTTATCTCCTGAAGCGCCTCCATGTTGGTCTGAAGCACGATGCTCAAACCGCCCGAAAGGTCTAATCCAAGCTGAACCGCATTCTTCTGAAGGTTCTTCAAGGCGAATATCCTGTCGCGGTAATTGGTTTCTATTGCATCAAGGGCTTCCTGCCTGCTGGAGAAGGCGGAGAGCACGGCTTTCGCATCCCATGTTTCAGGAACAGTCTCCCGGGATTCTTTCAAAATTTTCTTTGCCTGTTTCTGCAAAAAGAGGAATTTTTCAGGTACGCCGCTACCCGTTTTCACATTATCAAGCAAAATCTGTAAATCGGCTTGAGCGGTCTGGGACGCGTATATCTTTATCTGCTCTCTTGAGCTTAACGCCAGCGTCTGCTCATCTTTGGGAATCATAAAATACCAGCGGATAGTCGGATACAGAAAAAGAAGACAAAGCGCAACTACCGCCAAAATAATGAAAAACCGGTAGCGTTTGCTCATGTCTTCTCTCCGCCGCCTTTCTCTCCGGTCTTTTCTTCGGATTCACCGGCTTCATCGGCGTCATTATCCGTTGCCGCTTCTTTAGCCGCCGCTTCAACGCTGGAAATAGCCGAGCGGCTAAACTCCATCTTGGTGTTTTCGTCAACCTTAACGATAATGGAAGCCTCTTTGACTTTTTGAATAGTCCCGTGAATACCGCCTATGGTAACGATCCGGTCGCCCTTTTTGAGCGCACTGAGCATTTTCTGGGACTCTTTCTGTTTCTTGTTTTGCGGTCTGATGATGAGAAAATAAAAGATCGCTATGATCAAGATAAAGGGAACGAAGGAAACAAGCGCGTTCCCGCCTCCTGCCGCACCGCCGGCAGCGGCGTCAGGCGCCGCCATGAGTAAAGCCTGATGAAATGAAAAAAATGCTGAATTCATACTATACCTTCCTTAATAGAAAAATGTAGATCATACGCTAACACAGATGAGAAAGATTATCAAGGGGTATGTTAGCCCGCCGTTACAAGAGGCGAAACCGCACCGGTGCGAAAGCAATAAGC
>JAITAN010000061.1 GCA_031284105.1 Treponema sp.
AAACCGATACAATCCCAACCGCTAAAAAACAGGCTAATTTCTTCATAATAAAGCTCCTTATCTATATAGTATATCTTTCAATTTCTTTTGTCTAGTACATTCTCTTTGTATTCTCAAAAGAAAGCCGCAAAGCGGCATGGAATTATAATTATATCCGTCGGAGATTAAAAGCCTTACATTAGCGTTACCGGACTTCCCCCTAGGGGAAACGCGCGGGATGAAGAGACGGCCCGCCCGCGGAAAGAAAATGCCTGCCTGAGGGAGGCGAATGAAATCCTAAAAAAGCGATGGCCGTCTTCACGGCAAGGAATCCCCGGCCGCGGCGTACCCGTTCATGCGGCGGCATCAGGGACGGTACCCCGTTACGAAGACGGCGGGGGAATTGGGGGCCGGTCGAAGCGGGCGGTATGCGCGGCTTGTAAGAAAGCCTAGCGGACACGAGCGGACGGAGCCGGCGCTCGTGAGGCTCATCGGCCGGATACGTGAAGCGCACCGGGGGCGTTAGGGGAGTCCACGGGTATGGCGGACCTTGCTTCAGGAGTTTCGAGTGAGGGTACGCCGAAAACGGGCGGAGCGGCCGATGAGGGAGCGGGGATTGAAGGCTCGAAGGAAGAAGCGGGGGGTGGACACGACGGACTCAGGACATTCACCGCCCGCGGCGGAGAACCTGCGGTGATGCTAGAGTTATGGCGGGCGTTTTCGGAGGACGGGGAAGCCGGTCATGTGTGCGACGCGCTTATGACGGCCCGCACGAACCGCAAGCCGAAGCGCGGCATCCTCTTTCATTACAGCACTGCTTAACCTACTGTCCGTCATATCGGGGGAAGTCCTGTAGAGGTCCGTGTAGGGCAGGTCTGACCTACCGCCGTTTGATAAATAAGACAAGGCGCTGTCTATGGTAAGATCGTAGCGGGCGGAGTCTCCATTCCCGTCTGGCTCCCGGCAGCAAAGTCCCGCTCGATCTTTTCAAAAGCATTTTGCAGAAACGAATGTATTTCCGCTCTGCGGGGCGGTAAAGACAGAATAGCGTCCGCACGGGCCGTTTCCAAACCGTTAATCGCAAGCCCTTCTTCGGATAGCGAATAGACCGTGGCTTTATTCCGGGAGTGAGCGGAATGTATGGAAAAAAGCCTATTCTCAAACCACGCCGCATAGAGAGACAGTTTTTTATCGGTCAACACCCTGCCGCCGTTCGCCGCGGCCGCATAAAAAGGCTCGCCGTCCCGTAATGCCCTGAATGAACGGGTTTCTGCAGGGCATAGACGCGCAGCGTGCGCGTTGGCTTGTTTCTCAAAGAAAGCATCTTTGAAATGCGTTTTATAATGAGGAAACGAAAGGTCCAGTCCCGCTATGAAGATGACGGAAGGATCGAGCCAAAGACAGAAGTCAAAAGCGGTTGTCGCGACAGATCCGCCCGAGCCGAGGCATCCCTTTGGATCGACCTTGTCTTCAATCTCTTTGCCAAACGGGAGCCGCGTTGCAAATAGAAAAATGCGCTTCCCACGGTGCAGCGTGAGCGGATATATGGCGCTCTCGGTTACAAGGCAGGTATTTGACACGATAAGACGATCAAGGTGCCGTGAGTTCCAATATTGGGGATCGCCGCTGACGGTCCAATCAGGATCAACGCCGGCTCTGATCAGATAATTCAAACTTGTGTCAACGCCGGCAACCGCGCACCGTTCGGAAAACGCGGGTAGCAAGGCGGCAATGCCGTCCAGAGAAGGACCCGCGGCAACGAGTAGAAGGGGAATCTCATGTTTCAAAAGACCTTTTAGTCTGGAAATGCCGGGATATTTACAAATGCAATCAGAAATCGCAGTGTTTTTTATGAAATTCCGCGTCCAGCGATCCCCAAAGCGTTTATAAGTCGCCTCGTTTACGCTCTCCTTTGTTGTCCATACGTTTATGCGCTGCTCAACGCCCCCGTACCATTCTTCGTCAAGCTGAACAAGGGCGCGGTTTTTAAGAATATATATATTATTTTTTTCATTTTTTTTATGTTCTTTGCTAAAAAGGGAAAGCGCCCCAAAGATTGCATCTTCCGCTCCTCCAAGCATAAATACAACGGTATTTTTCGATAAAAAACCGGTAAAATCTCTGGTTTCAAAGGCTTTTTTGAGTATTTCAGGGTGTTTTTCAACAACGATGATGGGACGGCTGTTCCCGCATTGTTCCGCAGCCGCAACAACCGCGTATCCCAGCCCAAAACCCAGCGCAACAATGACGCCGGTTTCTGTACCGGTATCCGTTAGAGGCGGCGCATTCTGCGGCGCAAGGCGCGCCGCAAGACGCTCCGCCTCTCGTTTCGGCTCCCGCCTTGAATGAACGTACGTTCCATGTACAACCAGCGTAGGTTCTCCATTCGCCGCGGTTTCAAGCCTCAACGCCGAAGCCGGTGCGGTATGCGTATCCGCGATTTGTTCTACAAGACCCGGAGCCAGTGTTCCGATAAGCGCGGCGTTTTTTGCCCATATTTCGTTTTTTCCCATACGGTCAAACTTTTCAAAATACACGCTTTATTCCAAATACAGCGTAATAGTATCCCCATGCACAAGCTGTGCGCCTGGGGAAGGAGTCTGCGTTTTCACGTGTCCGTTACCCTCTAATTGAATGATGTAGCCGGAATCCATCTCAAATAAAGGGATAAGGCTCAATTTTGAATACCCTCTCAAATCGGGCATAACGTCACCCAAGAGCGGAAGGGGCGGTTCCTCGTTAAAATATACGGTATTGGGTTGTTGTTCAACCAGATTTTTCCCCCGCGGCAGTTTCAAATAATCGGCGAGGGCTTCCGCTGCTTTTCTAATCGGAACGGTTGCGATACGTCCGCCAAGGTAGGATTCGCCCTGAGGTTTCACGATCACCACGTAGAGGATAAGTTTAGGATCATCGGTGGGAAATATCGCCATGCAACTTGCAATAAAATCCGTTTCAGAATACGCGCCGCCTTCCGCGACTTGGGCGGTTCCGGTCTTAACGGCCATGGGAATGTCGCCGATGGCGGCTCTCCAGCCCGTGCCGTCAACTTCCGTAGCGGCCTGCATATACCGCAAAAGGCTCGCCGCGGTTTGCTCGCTCATCACCCGCTTGGGCGCGACCGGCTCCGCAGGATAGGGCGTCTCGGTTCCATCCGGCGCGGTGAGCTTCAGCACCAGCTTGGGCTGAACCATCATTCCCTTATTGGCAATGGCGCTTGCGGCTTGAAGCATTTGCAGCATGGACACCGATATACCTTGCCCGATGGCAAGCGTGGGTTTGAAACGCCGGCTATTTTCCTCCCTGAAAATACCGGTCGTTTCACTCGGACTACCGGAGCCGATACGCTGCCCAAATCCGAAGTTGTAAATTTTATTGTAAAAAACCCTGCTCTCTATGCGGTCTGATGCCAGACTTACGCCCACGTTACACGAAATTGCGATGATTCGCTCGGCATTTACGGTACCGTGAACGGCAAGATCGGTAATGGCGGGATTCACAAGGCTATATCGTCCGGTACAAACAAAGGTGGAGTTTTCGGTGATCGCTCCCGTATCTAAAAGAGCGGCAACCGAAAATATTTTGAATACCGAACCCGGCTCATACGCGTAGAGCGCGGGCTGGTACCGCCATGTCGCGCCCGGATACGCATTGTAATTATTCGGATCAAAATCAGGCAGCGAAGCGGAACCGAGAATTTCTCCGGTATACGGATTCATCGCGGTAAGCATAATGGACTGGGCTTTATTTTCAATAAGGGTCTCCTGCGCTATCTGCTCCAGAAAATGTTGAACATTCACATCTATGGAAAGCATCAACTGCTTACCGCTTTTCGCTGAAGTGGGTCTAAGCTCAGACTCAAACGACCATTCAATGCCTTCTTTTCCGTCATTATCCCTGCCGACCATACCGATGATTTGGCTCGCCAGCTTTTTTTCGGGATATACCCTGCTGGCAAATATGTCGGCCCTGATATAGTCAAGACTCCTCCTGTTTTCAAACGCGGCTCTTTCCGCATCCTCCACAGCCTTTTTCCTTGCGTTTTCGTTATTACGGTACATACTGTTAATACGCTCATAATCGGCTTCGTCCAGTATACCCGCTTTTGCAGCCTTGAGCCTATTCATAACGGTCTCATCAAGGTTTCTTTTTAGTACCACATAATCCGTTGGCGTTGACCTTATAATAGTTAGAATCTCGGAGGGAGTCATGGAGAGAATCGGAGAGAGCGTTTCGCTGATGTTACGGCATATTCCCATGTCAAGCTCATCCGTATTGGTCTGCGGATTTTTTACGCTGATTGCAGATTTCATGAGGCTCACCGTCCCCAATTTGGTTTCAACCGCCAAGAGACGCCCATTCCGGTCAACGATGGCTCCGCGTTCCGTTATAACCGCGCGGGTATACTCTGGCACTTCACGCTTTTGGGCGGGATCGAGCATGAGCATACCGTACCGTACTATAATTCCCAATGCCAGAACCGCAAAAACAATGATATAACATACAAACCGGATGAAATATTTGTTTTTATTAGTAGCGTAATCACCGGTACCGTTCATTTCATCCACAATGCCTTTCCTATAATACGATCTATCGGTACAGGTCCGTAGGAGGCAGAATCAAAAGAGACGGAAGGGTTGTCGCCTCTTGCAATGAATTCACGCTGCCGTGTGATTCCCACACAGCGTTTTACAGCCGTTACCCCCGAAGGCGTCCAGAAAACAACCACATCACCTATCGTCGGTTCTGCCCACTGCACCATGTATGTTTCCGCCCATGGCAGCCGAAAACCGTAAGAAAGCTTCCCTATCACGAGTACGGTACCGGGTTTTATCGCCGGTTCCATCGAACTTCCTTGGGCAATCATAACGTCAAAGAAACAGGCTTTCATAAGAACAGCCGTAATCAACGCCCCCAAAATAGCGTATAAAGTTCTTGGAGAGTCAATCCTTTCCATGAACATTATGATAATGTTTTTTTTTTGTTTTGTCGATAATGAAAAATATGAGCGATGATATTCTGTCACAACAGTACATCGATGGGCACCGCTATTCTTCTCCTATACTTGAAAAAATGGGCAGCCAGTTAAGTGTTTATGATCCAAGAAAAACGTATTCAGCGCAATTACCTACAGTTCCTACTATTTCCCAACCAAAACAGCATTACGAGAATCGCGGAAAACCCATAACAACGCATACATATACCATTTCTCAGCCTGTAAAAAAGCAGAGGCAAAAAACAAAAAGAACCATCTCCTATCCCGACCCTGAATCCCAGTACCGGCGTGAACCGCGTCAACGCTCATCGAGAAAAAAAGAAAAAACTGTTCTGAAGCCGGTCTTTTTTGTCTATATTTTTATCATCGTGGCGGTACTGTTTCTCGCGTTCTTGGTACTGAATTGGCAGATACAGCCCAACACAACACTGAAAATCGATCCCGGACCCGACGGCAGCATTGAAATGTATCTTGAAGAATACGCAGGCTTGCTTCCCGGAGAAGAATTTGTTGATCCCGATTTTCCCCTTGAGATAACCCAGATTTTTTCTACTAAGCCGTATACGGTCGTACGAGGCGATACCGTATCAGGCATTGCGAGCCGTTTCAGCCTCTCAATGGATGCGATTGTTGCGCTGAACGGCATTTCTAACGCGAGGAGATTACAAGAAGGAAAAACGCTGAAAATTCCCAACATGGATGGAATCCCGTACACGATACGGGCGGGAGATACTTATCAAAAAATAGCGGATAATTTCAAGGTACCGCTTCAAGTCATCCTCGATGCAAACGATATTCAGAATGAAATCATGAACCCCGGCGACATACTTTTTATTCCAGGCGCGCAGATGAAACGGGAAGACCTGAAAATGGCACTCGGCGATTACTTCATGTGGCCCCTTAAAGAGCGGACTATTACTTCTCCGTATGGTTGGAGGCTAGACCCTTTTACCGGTATCGGAGGACGGGTGCATGAAGGGATAGATCTTTCCGCTAAGATCGGAACAACGGTCAGAGCAGCTATGGACGGTAGAGTTATTAAAATCGGTAACAGCGCAATCTATGGTAAATACATCATCATATCTCATGGGAATGGGTTTGAAACCCTATATGGTCATTTGAGCCTTTATTCGATCAAAGAAGGCGCGTTTGTATATCAAGGAACCAAAATTGCCGAATCCGGTGGAACGGGGCAGGTTACGGGTCCTCATCTTCATTTCGGCGTATACAAAAATGGAAAATCCATCAACCCTCTTGATTATTTGGCAAAATGAGTTATATTGAACCCTGTGAAACGCTTTTTCTTTATTATGGCGATATGTTTGACAGGCGCTTTTCTCTTTGCCCAGAACAATAATTTTGATCTGGGTGAATCGTTGTTCCTGCAAAATAAGCCGGAAGAATCGCTCGCCTACCTCGAAGCCGCCGTTACCGCCCGTGATGCGCCTTTACAGGCGTACCTTTATCTTGGTATGGCATATCGGCAGCTCAACCGCCCTGACGATGCCGTTGCTATTTACAAAAAAATTCTGCCCAATGCCGGAGACAGTACAGCGCTTGTCGCGTACAATCTAGGAAACGTATATTACAGCAAGGGAGATTTTCCTTCGGCGGAAGCCTGTTACACACAGGCAATACAGGAGGACGATTCTTTTGCGCCGGCTTATTTGAACCGTGCAAATGCTAGACTCCAAAACGGCAGCATTGATCAAGCTGTCGCCGATTATGCTTATTACCTTACACTGGATGCCGATACCCCCCAAAGAACTCAAATCGAAGCCGTACTTGCAGCTATTCAAAAAGCCGAGGACGAGGCGGCCGTCGAGAATCAGTACAAAGCCGACAAAGAAGCGGCTATCCTTGCCAAGGCTCAGGAACAGGAACGGCAGGCGATGGACAGCATACCGGGGATACGGGAAGCGTTGCAAACTATGGAAGGCATTGTCTTATCAATAAAGACGGAGGAGGAGGTTGTTGCGGACGGCGGTGCAGATAACGGCGGCAGCACTGCATCCGCTGCTGAATCGGTTGCCGTACCGGCGGATACGCTTGAAGGTCTGCCGCCGGTGAATGAAACCGAATCGGATATATCCGAGAATTCTGAAAATTCTGAAGATTCGGAACATAAAGAAAGTCTGGTTAAGGAGGAATAAAGACTTGGAAACCGTCCAAAAGAAAAATATTCAAAATTACGTATTTGGTGCGATACTTGTCCTGCTATTTTTGTTGGTATGCAGACTATTTGCACCTTTTTTTACGGTTTTGCTCTGGTCGATATTGCTGTACATCATGTTGAATCCTTTATACAAGCGGCTTATCAAAAAACTCGACAAGACAAAGCTGAAGGGAAAAATTCTTCAGAGTATATGGGCAAGCGTTTTTGCGATCAGCACCCTGATCCTCATTCTGCTTCCGCTCTCGTTTATGGTTTTTCAGTTTTTCAAACAGATTGTAGAACTCATCCGTTACATTCAGGACATATTTTATGCAAAACCCGGCATTATCCACGATGTTTTTGAATCAATAGCCGGTTTTATTTCGGACATAAGCGCAGAGCAGATCCGTATCAGCGCCGATGGAATTCAGCAGAGGGTTCTACAATTTCTGAGTTCTGGCGTGCAGGGTGCGGTACAATTCAGCAGTAACTTGGCAAAAAATATCGGTTCATTCCTCATCAGTATGATAATGATGTTCTTCTGTCTGTATTTTTTTTATCTTGACGGTTCTACGCTTGCCGGTTTATTAAAACATACCATCCCCATACGCAGAGAATACATGGAAACCCTGTCCTCGAAATTTTTGGAGATTACCAAAAATCTCTTCATGGGTTATATCGCGGTTGCCGTTATACAGGGCGTTGCTGCGGGCGTGATCTTTACGATTTTCGAGATAAAAGGAGCGTTGGTTTTCGCCGCATTGGTCTTTATTTGCTCCTTTATCCCCATGATAGGCAGCAGCGTTATCTGGTGGCCCCTTGGTATCCTTTTGATGCTGAACGGTGAACTCATCCACGGTATTATCTTTGTCCTCGTGTCCATGGTTTTTATTTCATCTATAGATATGTTTTTGCGTCCAATCTTTTTACAAGATAGAATAAAATTGCACCCGCTTATCATTTTCTTCGCCATTATGGGCGGAGTGGAGGGGCTCGGCTTAAATGGTCTTATTCTGGGACCCATGATCGTGATCCTGTTTCTCACAGTGCTGGACATATTTCTGACCGAACACAAAATAGAAGAAGGCTAACAATAAACGCAATTATTACGGTTGTCGGCGGCGACAAAGTCGGTATTATTGCCAAAGTTTCGGAATTCCTTGTGGAACGGAATATCAATATCGAAAACATCAGTCAGACCGTGTTGTCGGGCAACTTCGTTATGATGATGATGGTACATCTGTCTGGCGAACAGAAAGATATTGAAAACATTAAGCGGGGGCTTACCGCAATAGGGGATGCCATGAACGTGTCCATAAGTCTTATGCATGAAAAAGTTTTCTCAGGTATGTATAGGATTTAAGCATGATATTCATACCATTTGAAATAAAAGAAACTGTTGACATGTTTTTGTGCCATGAACTCGACATACGGGCAATCACACCGGCGTTTCCCTGCTGGACTGTGAGTCCGCTTCCGGCGTTGAAACGCGGCGGTGTATAAAAAACTGCTGCGGGCCGCCGGAACCCTCGTCAAGACCGGACGGGAAATCGAAGCCGAATACGGTATACCGATTATCAATAAGCGGGTGTCCGTAACGCGCCTATTGCGCTTATCGCGGGCGCTTCCGATGGTGTCGACTGTACGCCCTATGCAAACTACCGCTTGCACCGATGCCTGTGGTCGGAGATTTGATTGTCCGCATTCTTGAGGAAATGGGTCTCGAAACAGTCGGCGCTCATGGCACTACAACCGCGCTTGCCATACTTACCGACATGGTAAAAAAGGTGGCGTTATGGCATCAACCCACGCGGGCGGCTTCTCATGCACGTTTATACCGGTTTCCGAAGATGAAGGCACGGCAGCCGCGGTCAAGTCCAGCCGCATCTGTCTAGACAAACTGGAGGCAATGACCAGCGTCTGTTCGGCTGGTCTCGATATGATTGCGCTCTCCGGCGACACGCCCACAGCCATCATCTCCGCCATAATAGCGGATGAAATGGCTATCGGTATGGTGAATAACAAGACTACTGCGGTCAGGCTAATACCGGCTCTGGGCAAGAAGTCGGGAGACTGGGCTGAATTCGGCGGTCTTTTGGGCGGAGCCGCCCGTCATGGCGGTCAATCTCGCAAAGAGCGCCGCCTTTACTGAACGTGGCGGCAGGATTTCCGTGCCGATTCACAGGTTCAGGAATTAAACGCCGCATGAGCGTCGTGCAGCGCTCTATCGACAATGCGGGAGGCTATTTCTTCTGGGGGTAAGGACGTAACGTCAATAATAAGATCGGCAAACGCATAATCATCATTGTCTATGTTGTAAAGCCGAAGGTAGCGCTCCCGATCCTGTCTGTCCCGCTCCGCCGTAAACGCCGTTGCTTCTTCAAGAATGCCGCCTTCTCGCTTGATGATGCGTAGCGCTCTTGTTTCAAGTCCGGTGTAAAGATACACCTTCAGATCTGCTTCCGGCAGCATCCAGATTGCAAGACGCGAACCGAGTACGCAACCGCCGTTTTCACGGGCAAGGCTTACTTGCCGGCGATCCACTTCTCTGTCCCACCAGTCGTCTTTCGCTGCAAGGGCAAGCGTTTCTTTTAAATTCAGTCTCTTTTCCTGTGCAAGAGAACGGAAGGTAAAGTTAATAAATCTCAGCCCTAGTTTTTCCGCTACCATGCAACTTACCGTGGTATTCCCACACCCGCTCTTCCCTGAAACCGCTATGCGGAGAGCTTCATGTGTCATCATACGCCCCCTTTCAAAAGTACATCTCAAACCAATACGTTTTCACGATTGGGGTTATTATAATACCAATCCGTTTCGTTTTCAATATTTCTTTACGTTATTTTCTTGTGCAATGAGCCGTCATTGTGCTACTGCCGGCTAGAATTTCCCCGGTGCGGAGCAGGCTAACCCGGGTTAAGAACAGAATATAAAAGGTTCGAAGGACGATATAAACTTGGCGTGTCAATCGATGGCGACATTAGCGCGCCGAAGGTCGGTAATGGCATTTTGGCGTATGTACCATTCTTATACTTAACGTGAGTTCGACAGAATAAAGGAACTTCTACCCGAATCAACGAAACCTTGTACACGCACACAGATGAAGCATGGCTAGTCGCCAGCGGCACCCTGCCGGACGTTATCCCCCGCATACCTAGGGCGAGTTCACACAAGGCAAAACAATACAAAAACCTTACTATAGACAAGATCAAGGTTCTGATCCGTTCCATCAGGAAAGAAGCGGACGTGCTCGCGCGAACCGGCACGGACCTTGCCGGCGACATGACCGAAACGGCTGCCTCCGTCAACCGGATCACCGCCAACATCCGGGGCATCAAGTCCCAGACCGATAAGCAGGCGGCGGGCGTTTCAAGTTCCCATGCCGTCATGGAAGAGGTGGTGGCGGGCATCGAGACCCTCAACGCCCATATTCAGAAGCAGACGGAGCGCGTGAGCCAATCCTCACGCGCGGTGGAAGAGATGCTGGCGAACATACAGAGCGTAACGCGGACGCTTGCGGC
>JAITAN010000082.1 GCA_031284105.1 Treponema sp.
ATCGGCCCCCGGATAAGTCGTGATGACGAAAAGATAGGGTACTTCCACTTCGGGCAGCATATCAAAGGCGATATTCGAGAAAAGAAAGATACTGCCAATCGAGATAAGTACGAATACGACCAGCCACAGAACCGGCCGCTTAACAACCGCCTTCGCTACGCTCATTTTCCGCCCCTGGCGATGACCCGCACGGCCTCTCCGCCGTCCAGGAGCTGCTGCCCCTGAACAACCACCGCTTCGCCTTCATCAAGGCCGGAACGAATTTCGGTCCACCCGTCAAGGCTTACGCCGGTCTCAACCCTGCGCGGTTCCACATACGGCAGACCCGCCATGGTATCCCGCAGAACATACACCGTGATTTTGCCGTGTTTGTTGACAGCCGCTTCGGCAGGCACGGTAAGCACATCGCTGTAGGTCCGGGTATTGATTCGGATACGGGCAAACATTCCGGCGTTTATCCGGCTGTCGTTCCGGTCAAAGCTGAGGGTGACAAGTTTGGTCCGTGAAGCGGCGTCCAAAACCGGCGAGACATGATTGACGGCGGCGGTAAAGATTTCTCCCGGATACGCCTGCAGGCTCACGTCCGCTTTAAGTCCGGTTCCAAGCCCGGCAATTTCCCGCTCCGGTATGCGGGCGGTGATTTCAAGATTGCTGATCACCGATACGGTGGCAATGCTTGTACCCTGACTAACCGTCGAGCCGGCCGAAAGGGGTGTCTTTGAGACAGTGCCGGAAATCGGC
The DNA here is from genome assembly GCA_031284105.1 of Treponema sp. Classification (GTDB taxonomy): domain Bacteria; phylum Spirochaetota; class Spirochaetia; order Treponematales; family Breznakiellaceae; genus JAIRKH01. The sequence continues at coordinate 742 of JAITAN010000082.1, forward strand.
GCGTAAACCGGGCTGCTCATATAGCTGGTCCCCGGTTTTGAGGGGTCAACTTTGGCGATAACATCACCCCTGCGTACCTGCGAACCCAGGGTAACATAAACCCGGATCAACTTCCCCGGCATATCGGGGAAAACATCAGCCTCCTGTCCGCTTACAATGTCGCCGTTTACTTCGAGGAGGGCGCGTAAAGTTCGCTTTTCAGCGTTCTCCGTTTTTACCGAAAGAAGCGGTGTTTCGCTGTTTTCAATTCCCGCTTTGCTTTCGTCCCCGGACGCGAGCAGGCCCGGGCCAAATATGAGCGCGCCCGCGATAATCATGGTTCCAAGAACCAAGGCTGCTGTTTTTATTCGCTTGTTCTTTTTCATTTTTCACTCCCGTATAAGGCAGCGGAATCGCCGCCGATTGTGTTGATAATCAAAGATTAAGATGAAAAGGTAAATCAGGTTTAAAGAAGTGTTAAACATTTGGTAAACTTTCTCATTTTTTTCTACATTTTGCAGGTTTTTCCTATATTATTGACCCCTAGAAAGGGCTTACCCTTTCCGTATGGAAACGGAAACAGGGCATAGGATACATACGCTTATTCCTCTGGCCGGCTTTAAGGCTATTTTAGGCATAGATGACCAGGAGGACGCTCTTTCTCGATATTGCCTTATCACGGCTACGTACACTATTGAACAATACTGCTGCCGGAAGCTTTTTGAACACCGGCATTTCGAATGATTGGAATACACCGGGGATTTACTTCTTACCCTGCACCCGGTACAGGAATTTTTAGCCCTCTATACCCTTTGTATACTACGGAACCGGAACTTGGAGAGCCGGAATCATTTCTGTCTTTGGTTATGCGGTATAGATCAAGGTAGGGTTTTCCGGGGGATAATTATACTGTATGGCGGAGTTGAGCCAATAGGCGTATTGTTCTTCCAGGGTGAAGAATTGGTAAAAGCCGGCCTCATTGATGGTTTGTAGGCCGTAACGGTCATGGTCGCCGGAGAATAAAACGTTGAAGGTATCGGTATTGTCAAGTCCTGCAGCGGCGGAGAGACCGGCCCCTGCGCCGATGATGATTGCGTCTGCTTTGTCGAAGGCGGCTTTGATAATGGCGGCCTTTTGGTTAAGTTGATATCGGAATGAACCACATTTCTCTCCTTATTTATAAAAGGGACAGTCCTCAATTAAAGAATGACACCCTTGGGGTAACGTAGAATTCCTCGTTTGTTGCCATAAGGACTTTTACGCCTTCGGCGAAGATATAGTCGTCATGATGATAACAGGATAAACCTTTTCATATTTTTCTCCTCAAATATATTGACATTTTTATTGTAAGGAGAAAACATAAACGAAATATAAACAAAGAATAAAATATTGATTAACTCAAATGATCATTACCTTTCATATTAAGGCGGTCTTATTTCATAAACCGGTATCCCGCACCCCGTACGGTCTGTATATGCTGCGGTTTGTTTGACGGATCATTTTCGACTTTTTCCCGTAACCGGTTAATATGTACCGTATAATAAGGGATGCGCCATCGATGCAAATAGGAATAAATTTTCTGGAATAATCACTCCATTAAGGCAACGTTTTTTGTCCCCACATTTACTATAACAGGTGGCGTCCATGCCACCTAAAATTTATCTCCAAATTTGTAATCCTGATAACGTGGTTAGTCAACAAGATGGGTTCTCTAAAACGGCTTATGGCAGCGGATTCACTCGCCCGCTGCCCGCCGTTATTCATTGAGGGGAGGGCTATATATTTCAGGCATAGGACGTTTGGCTGTTTTGCAATTACCCTGCTTGTGAATAGCCGTTGTTCCCGCCTCTATAGCAGTCTCATAATACCATTGCTTGTAATCCAACAGTTCCAAATATTTTTTCAGTTCTTCCATTTGCTTTTCAACAACTTTTTTCTGCCTTTTGATGTACTCAAAACGCTGTTTAAGCGTAGAATCCCCGGCCATGCCCCATTCGACATACCGCTTAATATTTTTTAGCGGCATACCCGTATTTTTAAGCGCCATGATAACGTCAAGCCACCGGAAATCGGAATCCTTGAAAACCCGCGCTCCGTTTGCGGCGCGGTCGACAAAAGGCAGCAAGCCCTCTTTGTCGTAATAGTGCAGGGTGTACACCGAAATCCCCAGCCGCTCGGCAACTTGACCGACCGTATAACCCATATAAACCTCCAAAGAACAAAAATGTTCACGATTTGTAAAAAAACCTCTTGACCTAGAGTATGCTCTATAGTCGATAAAATCAATAGCTTGATTCTTATAGGAGAACAAAGATGAAATATCGGATGTTTAAGGGGTTTTCTCTTTTCTGCCGCATGGCGCGGCGCTTGCGATGGAGAAAAAGAACCCAAACCGGAGCAACGCCGGCAGTTTTTGTATGGGCGTTGGCATTGAGTTCCGCACTGCTTGTTTCCGGCTGCGTATCACAGGCGGAAGCGAAGGAAGGCACGGAGACGCCTAGCCGCGCTCTGGTGATTGCCGAGCAGGGCAACTTCTCGGCGGGCGGCGCCGTCATTTCCAGCGCCGGCGAGTTTGATCCAAAGGTTCCGTGGTTCGTTCCACAAGGCGGTCAGACCCGGCACGGCGACCATGCCGATGTGTTCTATCAAATTCCGGCTGCGGCCAATCCCTACGCGATGGTCTTTCTGCACGGCTATGGTCAGTCCCGGCGAAGCTGGCAAATGACCGCTGACGGGCGCGAGGGGTTTTCAACCATTTTTCTTCGGCAGGGTTACAGCGTCTACCTCGTTGACCAGCCGGGGCGCGGAGAAGCCGGACAAACCACGGCACAGACGGAGATTAACGCCGCACCTGACGATCAAACATGGTTTACGCAGTTCCGCATCGGCCTGTATCCCGAATATAACGAAGGCGTGCAGTTTCCCCGCGACGCGGAGTCGCTCAACCAGTTTTTCCGCATGATGACGCCGGACACGGGGCGCGTCGGCGAGGACGCTATAGTTTCCGCGATGTCGGCTGTCTTTGACAAATCCGGCGAGGGTGTTTTGTTTACCCATTCTGCGGGCGGTTCGCCGGGGTGGAAGACCGCGATGCAAAACGACCGCGTAAAGGCGGTGGTCGCCATTGAACCCGCAGGCTTTGCGTTTCCCGAAGGCGAAACGCCGGAGAATATGCCGGAGGGCGCGGGCATACCGCTTGATGATTTTCTGAAGTTGACGAAGATTCCCATTATCGTTTATTTCGGCGACTATATACCTGATGAAGAAGCGGAGGCGTTCTCACAGAATTTCTGGCGCGGCGTTCTGGAAACGGCAAAACAATGGGCTGAGGTGGTGAATAGGCGCGGCGGCGATGTAACGATTATCCATTTACCGGAAATCGGCATCAACGGTAACACGCATTTTATAATGTCTGATTTGAACAATCAGGAAATTGCCGGACATTTAAGCGCGTGGCTTCGCCAAAAAGGGCTTAAATAAAAGCGGTAGATTAAAACCGAGAATCGTAAATACAGGAGGAATACCGTGAAAGTGTTACTAATTAACGGAAGCCCGCATAAGGAAGGCTGCACCTATACCGCCCTTTGCGAGGTCGCAGGGAGCCTGAACCAAGAAGGCGTCGATACGGAAATATTCTGGATCGGCAATAAGCCTCTCGGCGGCTGTATCGCGTGCGGAAAGTGCGGAGAAATAGGGAAATGTGTGTTTGACGATGCCGTGAACGTATTCCGCACCAAGGCATACGAAGCGGACGGTTTTGTATTCGGTACGCCGGTGCATTATGCGGCGGCAAGCGGTAATATGACGGCGTTCATGGACAGGCTTTTCTATTCTGAACTGCGGGGGAACGCGAACAAGGCGTTTCGCATGAAGCCTGCGGCAGCGGTTGTATCCGCCCGGCGCGCCGGAACCACCGCCGCCTTTGACCAGATGATGAAATACTTCACCATTCAGGAAATGCCCGTCGTATCCACCCGCTATTGGAACATGG
>JAITAN010000098.1 GCA_031284105.1 Treponema sp.
TGAAGCCAATCTCAATATCCGGCATTTTGAAACCTCCTAAAAAATAGTATACATGGCATTACAAACAGTCAACCTCTCGAAAGCGATTTTTATTACACGTTTAGACGGTTTAATGCTTCGAGGCGCATTTTTATTGTAACCATATAAAACAGTATATCACGGTATTATAAAAAGTCAACCCCTCGAAGGCGGTTTTTATTACACGTTTAGACGGTTTAATGCTTCGAGGCGCATTTTTATTGTAACCATATAAAACAGTATATCACGGTATTACAAAAAGTCAACCCCCTGAAGGTGATTTTTATTTAAAGATTTTTATCATACAACGGGATGCGCTGCACGTCCCCCGCCTGTTAGACGGCATGGAGACGGAATGAGTGTATGAAATATTATACATAATATGTATAGACAAAAATAAAAAGGTATGTTATTATATTCGTTAAAGAAGGGAGGTTCTTCCGTGTTAACCCAGACTCTGATCCAGAGACAAGATTTACGACTTACTACACAGCTTGTTGCCGCTATCCATCTTATGGAAATTCCGGCGCTGGATCTGAGAGAAAGAATAGCGGAGGAACTTGAACAAAATCCGGCGCTTGAGATTCAAGAGGAGCAGCCTAATATCTCGTTTGAAGATATGCCGCCGGTGAATGAAGAAGCCATGTATTTTGAGACAACATCCGATCCGGGGTTTACCTATAAAGACGGCGAAGAAGCCTCTGATCGGCAGTTCAAATTTATTGAAGGCGCGCTTACGCGCTCTGAAAGCCTGCAAGAACGCTTGCTGCGGCAGTTGCAGGCCGAACCGCTGGACAAAAAAACGCGATTTCTGTGTGAAACGCTCATCCAAAACCTTGATGAAAACGGGTTTCATCTGGTGAGCGTAGACGAACTGCTCAAAGGCGAAGAAGCCGGCCGCGTTCAAAACGCCGTACATATTGTCCAATCGCTCGATCCTGTGGGCACCTGTACCGCGAACTATGAGGAATCTCTGCGTACGCAAATAAGACTCCTGCCCGGCGTACCGGAAGGCGCTGAAGAAGCGCTTGACTATCTGGAGCTTTTACAAAGAGGAAAATTCGCCGAAGCGGCTAAAAAAATGAACCGTACGGAAAGCGAGGCGCGTTCATTTCTTGCGTGCATTAAAGAATTAAACCCTTTTCCCGGGCGTTTTTTTTCCCCAAAAGAGACCCGTTTTATCGTCCCCGATGTAAAAGTTATTAAAAAAGAAGGAGAATTTAACATCATTCTTAATGATGAAGAAATTCCGGCGCTTGGCATCAACCGCTTCTTTATGAAAATAGCCGAAGAAAAATCCGACAAAGAGGCGCGGAGTTTTGCAAAGGAAAATATCAGGGAAGCGCAGTGGTTTATTAACGCCATCAATGAACGAAACCATACTCTGCTCAAAGTTTCAAGGGCAATCGTCAATTATCAGACGAAATTCTTCGAGAAGGGACCGGGCAACCTTATCCCCTTGACCCAGCAAACTATAGCGGGGGACCTTGAGGTTCATGAATCCACTGTTTCCCGCATAGCAAACGGGAAGTATATGCAGACCGAATGGGGCATCTTTAGTATAAAGTACTTTTTTACCAATGCTATAAACCGGTATGGCGGGGAGATTTCGCAATTCTCCAAAGAGAGCGTAAAGATGAAGATCAAGGAAATAATCCTAAAGGACACGGGACGCCTTTCGGATCAGCGCATAGCGGACAAGCTCGGTGAGCAAGGCATCCACATGGCGCGCCGTACGGTAGCGAAATACCGGCAGGAGCTGGATATGGGATCATCGTTCACCAGATAGTCCGGCATTATTGGGATTTAGCCCGTAGGGCTTAATATATTTTTTGGAGGTACCCATGAATACAGAAATTAAAGCGGTCCATTTTACATTGAAGGATGAAACCAGAGCCTATGTTGAAAAAAAACTCTCACGGATTCATAATGCGGAGAACATGATCATTGATCTGATCATCACTATGACTCACGAAAAAGAATTCTCGGCCGAAGCCACGGTTAATTTTCGCTGGGGTTTATCGGCGCATGTTAAAGAAAGAGATTTCGATCTTCATGCCGCTATTGACAAGATGCTTGACGTCCTTGATGAAAAAATAAGTAAAGAGAAAGAAAAAGTAAAGGAAAGAAGATAATATTTCTGCGGCAGACTTTTGCCACGGCAGATTTCCGCCGCAGCGCGTCTTGCGAATGTATCCTTTTTCAAAGAATTTCAAAAATTTTACGAAAATCTAAAATTCCCCTCAAAAACCGCTTGACGCTATCGCCGATAGGTACTAGACGCTCATTGATAGATTGAATTGTCCCTAAAAACAAGAAAGAACAAGGGAAAAACCATTGAATATACCCATGAAAAAAAATTATAGAGATTTCAATAGAAGTCCTTGCGGGAAAAGTATAGACGGCTTGAGCGCGCGGGAGTTGGCTAAAAAGACCGGACATAAAACCGGCTTCGCTCTACCGGCGTATCTCCAATAAACAACCGTAGGCTTGCATGGTAAACGATTGCCTGATGTTTCTCACACTCGCCGAAACGACTCGGACAAGGCGCGGGTCATTGCGCGCCGGTACGAAATTCGGGCGTCCAATTCGCCCGATTAGACGAAGTATATAGCCACGTAAGCTCATGCTTGTTATGATAAAGGTGTACCATTCTACTCCCCGGAAGCGCGGCGAACCGCCGTGTGGTTTCAAAGTCAGGATCGCCCTGCATTTTTATCGTACATACAAAATTCCCGCATAGTCCCGATGACAGCCATTTCTCAATCCATTCATACAAGCGCGGCGGATAGCAGATCACGTCGCAACATAACCAGTCAATGCCGCCTATGTCTTCGGGTCTCAAGGTAAAGGCATCGTGTTTTAGAAACGTAACATTGGGTAAGGCAAGGAGCGTATCATCAATCGGCGCACGGTCAACCGCCGTAACCATTGCGCCCAATGCCGCAAGCGCCCACGTCCAGCCGCCCGGGCTCGCTCCCGCATCAAGGCAGCGTTCATTTTTGCAAGGCATCGAACCGGTCAGCGCAAACGCCTCCCATAATTTCAGATAAGCGCGGCTCGGCGGATGTATCGTATCCTCTTCAAATTCGATCGTTCCATTGGGAAAAGGACTTACGCAGCGGGCGGAAGCGAGCAAGGTATGCGCATCAAGCAGGGTCCACGCGCCCATCGGGGATTCGGGCGCCTTCCATGGGAATGGACGGCGCTTTACGGATACCGGCGGCAACTTTTTCGCAATGAGCGCGCCGCGCCGGTATTGGGTGAACAAGGCGGACGCCCAGTTCCTCTGAATAGCGCGCAGAATAGACGCCGCCTCGGAAATAGAAGTGAATTCCGCACGAAACGGCTCAAGCCAGCAGTTCTGGTACCAGAATGCCGTATGTTGCGGAACAAAGCCCGAACCATGCGCCGAAGCAGCCGGACGCGGTGATGCCGGCGGTATTTCGGAACGGTACAACGATCCGAGCGGTTGCGGCGCAATACCCGACTCGGTCAGTTCCTGTAAAAGGTGGGATTCAAAACCCGGAACAGGCTGATATACCCATCCTTTAACCGGCGAAATGTTCATTACGCGGATGAAGAGCGCCACACAAGGTAGTCTATGTACCGCTGAAATTCTTTTTTAACCGGAGACGCTGTTATCATAAAACCCGCTTCATACGAATCTTCATGTAAGTATACCCATCGGGCTTCACCCTGGACTTCAAATCTGCCTATTTTAGAAGCGGACTCCGGTATAATTTCAATAGGGTACACAACGCCCCGTGTTAATTCAATAAAAACAGCCGCTTCAATACTACAACCGGTAATGCTCAAGTCTTTCAAGAATATTTCGCTTTCAAACATCCCAGGAAGACGCGCCAGCGCGATGGTCCTGTACCGTCTGTGTTTTCTTTGATCAAACATACCGTTATTGTGCGTTATTATAAATATCTCGTCAAGAGGACGCGCGGCCCCAACAAAAACGATACGGAAAAGATGCCATGCCCCACATTGAGAATGTGAGGCAAAGTACAATAGGGATGCCGAATGGAAGGCATCCCTAATTATCCCCAGACGTATAATCGATCATAATCAGAGATCAGATATAGCCTAGAGCGTGTTCACACAAAAGGTAAGAGAGGAAAAGGCGGCTGCCATAAGTTATGGAAGTAAGCGAAAAACACTATCTGGAGGCGGCGCCATTGCCGGCGAGACGGCGAAGGCATATCGGGATAGACAATCGGACCTTGCTTAATGCGCTCATCTATCGGTATGAAAATGGTTGTAAACAGCGGAGTTTGCCTTAAAGATTTGGAAATCGGCATATACTCTAGATTGAAGCGATGGACGGAAAGGGGAGTAGGGGAAAGCGCGTTTATATCGGGTGAGGTATGCTCTCTTGACTCAACAATGAGTCAAAACACACCCTGACGCGCATGGAGCAGAAAAAAAGGATAGGCAGGGGATAGGGAAAAGTCGAGGAGGATGGAACTCGAAGATACGCGCGCTAACCGCAGGGGATAGAGGGATGGCTGCCTTCAGGCTGTCCGAATGCAACTGCCCGGATGCGGTGGAAGAGCGATTACCGCATTCGTCCGAGGAGTATGATAGGGATGTGTACTCGTTATGACAAACGTGCTTGTATGTTTTCCGCTTGTATCTATCTGTTCTGTATTTGTATCTCTTTCCTTTAGTGTGAACACACCCCAGCTCTTAACTTGTTGTCAAAGGAACGCATTCCCACACACCCGGTAGGAAGCGCCCCACAGGGCGGGGTATTAAACCCTAAAGGGCTGCGCCCGTTAAATAAAATTAAAATAGCGCAATTTTTGATAAAAAGTCCACAATAACTGATTAGCATTTCTTGTTCCGCCGTATATAATAAAAAATAGATTTTTGATTGGGAGAAATTGATGCTCCATATTGAAGATATACATATTCGGGATCCCTTTGTGGTTCCTTCAGATGGACGTTACTACCTCTTCGGTTCTACCGATAAGGATATATGGCGTTCCCCTGGAGTGGGTTTTGATATGTATGTCGGTACAGGAAGTCTTGATGAGTTTGATGGTCCTTTTCCTGCTTTCAGACCGCCTGATGGATTTTGGTCGGCAAAAAACTTTTGGGCCCCTGAAGTTCACCCACATAGGGGGGCTTATTATATGTTTGCAACATTTTTGCCCAAAAAAGGGCGGCGGGGCACGGCGGTACTGAAGAGCGAATCGGGTATTATGGGGCCGTATCTGCCTTGGAGCCTCAATGCGCAAGGAGCGCCAGGAAACGTGACCCCGGCCGAATGGGAGTGCCTTGACGGTACCTTTTTTATGGAAGAAGGAAAGCCATGGATGGTTTTCTGTCACGAATGGCGGCAGGTCGGAGATGGAGAAATATGCGCCATGCCGTTGACGGAGGATCTGATGCAGGCGGCGGGGGAACCGCGCCTGTTATTCCGCTCCAGTGAGGCGGCTTGGTCCTATGAACTGCCCGCTCGTGCGCCCGGCAGTTATGTTACCGATGGACCCTTTATGCACCGCGCTCAAGATGGAACCCTACTTATGCTTTGGTCTGCTTTTGGTAAGGAAGGAAATTATTGTATTGGCGCAGCTCGTTCAGAGGATGGAACTCTCCTCGGTCGTTGGAAGCAGGATATCGATCCCCTCTATGCAGCGGATGGAGGGCATGGGATGGTATTCCGTGATTTTGATGGCACGCTTCGTTTGGCGATTCATTCGCCAAACAGCCATTCTTATGAACGGGCATTTTTTATTGCAGTAACGGAAACGAACAATACTTTGAGGGTATCTCAAAATCCGGTAGTGAACAGCCGCCGATAAATGCCGATAAATAGATGAGGAGGATTTATGCCGAAGAAACAGAAAAAGTCGGTATTGTTTTTTCATGACCAGATATCATCGTATGTTTTCCTGATTCCTTGGTTACTTGGATTTTTCGTGCTGACGGTGTACCCTATGGTATTTTCCCTGTACCTGTCCTTCACGGATTACAATGTCTTGGAACCGCCTCGCTGGGTTGGAATCAAGAATTACTTCGTGATGTTCTCAGGCAATGACCAATATACCCACGATGCCCGGTTTCTCAACTCCTTGTTTGTTACCCTTCGGTTTGTGTTCATTTCTGTGCCGCTGAAGCTGGTATTCGCATTGCTGGTAGCGGTACTGATGAATCAGAAGCTCAAGCTTATTCCTTTATACCGGACGGTGTACTACATTCCTACCTTACTCGGCGGATCGGTGGCTATCTCCGTTTTATGGCGGCGGCTTTTTTCCGGGGACGGGGTTATTAACACCATTCTGCGGGCTATCGGCTATGCGAATCCTCCCTCGTGGATTTCAACCCCGGAATATGCATTGGGAACCCTTATCATCCTAGCGATATGGCAATTCGGTAGTCCAATGATCATCTTTCTTGCGGGACTTAAACAGATACCTCATGAATACTACGAGGCGGCAAGCGTGGACGGTGCGGGCAAGGTACGGCAGTTCTTTCATATTACCCTGCCGGCTCTTTCCCCCATCATTTTTTTCAATTTGGTTATGCAGATGATCAGCGCGTTCCAAGCATTTACCCAAGCGTACATTATATCTGGCGGCAGCGGAGGACCGGTGGATTCGACTATGTTCTATAGCCTGTACCTCTATCTCCACGGATTTGCTTGGGCGCACATGGGTTACGCATCGGCCATGGCATGGGTACTGCTCGTCATTATCGCAGTATTAACGGCGATGACCTTTAAGGTTTCCGATTCCATGGTGTCTTACGGAGGAAACTGACATGCAGAGAAGAGTAACAAGACTTATTACCGCCGGCATTACAAATCTCATCATCATTATCTTGGGATGTTTGATGCTCTACCCGGTTATCTGGCTCATCATGGCGTCCTTTAAGGAAGGCGCTCAGATTTTCAGCAACCCCAGCCTTTTGCCCAAAACGTGGTCATTACAAAATTATGTAAAAGGGTGGGAAGGGATAGGCATTGTTTCTTTCAGCACCTTTTTTACTAATTCATTCGTTATATGTATTGTGTGCGTCATTTGTAACGCGATATTCTGTACGCTTACGGCGTATGCCTTTGGGCGGCTGGAATTCAAAGGACGGAAATTCTGGTTTGCCCTTATGATGGTAACCTTGATGCTTCCGGGACATGCCACTACCATTCCCCGGTATCTCATGTTCCGCGGTTTCGGCTGGATCAATACCTTCCTGCCGTTCATCGTACCAAAACTATTTGCCACGGATGCGTTCTTTATATTTCTTTTGGTGCAGTTCATCCGCGGGCTGCCGAAAGATATGGATGAGTCGGCGCGTATTGACGGATGTGGAAAATTTCGCATATATTGGACTATCATTTTACCGCTCAGCGTTCCCGCCGTCATAACAACCGTACTGTTTACATTCTTGTGGACATGGGATGATTTTTTCAACCAGATGTTGTACCTCAATTCCCCTGAAAAATATACGGTTCCCATGGGACTACGGCTTTTCTTGGATTCTTCCGGAGCGTCTTCGTGGGGACCGATGTTCGCAATGTCGGTACTATCCCTGCTTCCCTGCTTTATTCTGTTTTTCTCGCTGCAAAAATACTTTGTCCAAGGTATTGCCACTACGGGAATGAAGGGATAATCGAATCGGATATTAGGCGGCGGATATGTTGTCCGACCCTTAATATAAATTTTTATTTCCTAATGAGGAGGAAAATATGAAACGAGTTTTATTAACGGTTATCGCCCTCGCGGCGATTGGAACTTCGGTTTTTGCTAATGGCGGACAGCAGCAGTCAAGCGCCGCCGGATCGGGGGTTGTCCGCTGGTCGTACTGGGGGAGTGAAGCCCGGATCAAAAACAACCAATTGATCATCGACAAGTTTACCGAGCAGACGGGAATTATTGTCGCATCAGAGCCCGCGCCCGGTACAGGCGATCATTTTACCAAATTTGCAACCCAATTTGCCGGAGGCAACGCAGCGGACATTGTGCAGCTTGGAGGCGACTTCTCGAACCTCAATGTTAATGATGTTTCATCCGTACTGCTTCCTTTGGACGATTTTGTAACGCGCGGCATCATTGATAAGTCCAAAGTTGATAAATCGGCAATTACGGAAGGAACGGTAAACGGCAAATTGTACGCGCTGCCCTTGGCCGCTAACATGCCCGCTCTGGTTTACAACAAATCTTTGCTTGAGCGCGCAGGCGCCACGCTTCCCAACGTGTCCATGACGTGGGCAGAGTTTGAGACATGGCTTGCGGCGGTTAAGGCGAAACTTCCTGCGGGCGTGTATCCCCTAGCGGACAACAGCGCCAATTCGGATCAGTCGGTCTTCTTTGGGTATTGGCAAGGACAGAATGGTACTAAAATGTGGGACGGACAGAAATCCTATACTACTGCGGCAAGCGCCAAACAGTACTTTGATCTCTGGGCCGGCTGGCGGTCAAAGGGGTACATCCCCGACGCCGCAACCGCTGCGGACTATCCTGAAACCAACGAATCCAGTTCTTCTCTGGTTGCCGGAAAGGTCGCGGTGTGTATCATCTGGTCAAACCAGCTTTTGAACTATCAAAACGCCACACAGGACACGCTTGATTTGATCGAACTTCCCAATGCGGCGGCAACCAACGGGCTGTGGGGTCAAATGAGCCAGATGATGGCGATTAACAAGAACTCTAAAAACGCCGAAGCCGCAGCCAAGTTTATCAACTACCGCGTAAACGAACCTTCGGTATGGGTAACCATGGGAGCGGATCCCGGAACGCCGGTTAATTCCGCTGCCCGCGCCGCACTTCCCGCTTCTCCCATAACCGCGAAGGTGAACGCGTACCTCAATACCGCAGGAGCGCATACACGAGCGCGGGATCCGAATATGCCCGGCGATTCTCAGTGGAACAGTCGGCTCTACAACATCGCCCAAAACGTGGCGTACGGACGGATTACCACGGACCAGGCCGGACAGCAAGTCGTTGATTTGATCGCCGAACTTACCCGAAAGTAACATCGTTGCGTTGCTTTTTGTTTCAGTAGATTACACGGGCTTCCCCGCATCGTAGTGTGCGGGGAAGCCCTATTTGGTTATAATGACGGTCATCGTCGGTTAATTACAAAATGTCCCTATACAACGGCGTTTACTTTTACCCCTCTTTTTTGAATACAAACATTTGAGAGACAAATATATCCGGCGCTCCGGTCGAATTATCGTTATGTACCTCTAGGAGATAACAGTTATTTCTACGCGCAATCTCAAGAATTACATTTTGGGGCAACATGTGCATTTCCTTGCCCTCATTGTTATTCATGTTGGCAAGGTACTCAGCCATGGTGAAACGGTATTCCGCCATTTGGACCGGAACTTGAAACATAACAACCCCATTATTTTTCAATAATTGAAAAAAGCGTTCTATCAGCATCGCAATAATCGGCGGAGGATTGTGTTGTAAAACAATGACCGTAAATATAAAATCATATTTAGGTAAACACGCAAGCAAATCGAGGGAATCTATCCGTTGCAATGTTATATTTTTTATCCCCAATGTATGTATCCTTTGCTGCGCTAATTCAAGGTGTCCTTGTGAAATATCCAATGCGGTTATATGTTCAAATTCGTTTGCCAGGTGGATGGTTACCCGTCCGACACCGCATCCATATTCCATGCAATCTTTGCGATTTAACGTATCCCACTCATTGCATCTGCGTAAAGTATTCTTTATTTGAAGCATTGTGCCTTTTCCAGACAGGTAAAATGTCTCAATCTTTTTATCGTCAAGGTTTTTTT
>JAITAN010000101.1 GCA_031284105.1 Treponema sp.
GCGTTATGTCCCCGCGCGTTTTCTTGCCGCGCGGGACGCCGGCCGCGCGCGCTTTCAAATTTGCGGGCTCTTTCATACCGGCATCCTCCGCGGCCCGTCATTACGAATACCGGCGGCGCGCCGGATATTCCCGAAAAAAACAGGTTCTTTTTCATAACCGATCTCCTAAACATGATCTTCCTTTATATGAAGGAACAAAAAGCCGCGCGTCTAAGACGTCCGGCATTTCCTAACGCAAAACCCGCGGCTCGCGGCGGTACCGCGGCGGGCCGATGGGCGGCGGGCCGGCGAGCCGGCCGCGTCGGGGTGCGCTTCTTACGCAAACCGCTCCGCGATCCGCCGCGGCATCACGGTCAAACCGCCTCCTTACCGGCGGTTTTCCGGCATTACGGCCGGATTCGCCCCCGCTTTTCCCCCCTTAGGGGATGATGACCGGGAGAATCTCGCTCCACGGCCCCTTTCTCCCCTTCCCGTTCCGCCGCATCATCGCGCCGGACAGCGCCTTCCCTTCCGTGTCCGGGGGCAGCGTCAATGTCCACGGGGAGCGCGTCGGCAGCACGCTTTTCGTCAGGGCCTCATAATCGCCCACGGCCGCGTCCGTTGCCGCATAGCAAAACACGGCCCCGTTGTACCCGTACGGAATAGCGCGATGGCCGCTCCCCTGATTGCGGAAGTCGATCCGTATCCGCATAAGGTCTAATACCTTGAAGCTGAACTCGGGGCGGCTCTTGGGCGCGGGGATGACCGTGCGCGTGCCGCCGTACACGGGTACGCCGAGAGCTTCCTTTTGCGCGGCGTTCACCGCGGGGTTCCGCGCAATGCAGGTTTTGACGACCAAACGCCCCTCGCTCATGAGGGCCTTTTTCGCCGCGTTCTTTGCCGCAATGTCGGCTTTCCCGCGGTTGCCCGATTTGGCTACGGTCAGCTTAGCCTCGTAATCGTCAAACAGACTTTGCAAAAGAGTTACTACCGCGTGGGGGATTCCCCATGCGGCCGCGTTGATGACGATGAGCGCGATAAAATTGCGGCTCCATGCCAAAAAGAGCTCATCTCCTTGGGGCATATAATCATGTCCTTTCATACAATCTCCTTATATATGAAGTTTAAATGAGACCAAAAGAATAATAAGCGGAACATCCGCGCCTTCGCGTTGCCCGCGGCGGCGTTTGCGGGGATCCCCGCAGACTTCACGGGACATCCCACAGACTTCACGGGATGTCCCGCTGCCGGTGTTGATGTGAGGAATATGCGACAGGCAATGCCCGCCGGTTTATGCGTATGGTACGCTCCGCTTTTTGCGGAATAAAGAGTCAGTCTGAGAGACTTCGGGGGGGGGGGGGGGTACGTCCGCCGCGCCCCATAACGTCATATAATTCGTTCATTTTTGTTTATTGCTGCTCCCTCTTAAAGGTGCGATATTTAGGAAGTAAGCATATAGTACTTAGAGCAAATTGTCAAGTGAATTTTTAGAAAAACAAAAAAAATCGTAAAAAGCATAACTCATTACAATACATTAAAATGACGCGGTTGGACCGTGCGGCGCCCGGGCCGTTCTTCACGGTTCCGCGGCGGCACGCGCGATAAGCCGCGCGTACGGTACGCTTCCCAATTCTATGCTTTTTATGCTATATAATGAATAGCAAAAAGGAGGCATATATGCCTAACGCCTATAAAAGACCCACCTGGGACGAATATTTTATGGAAGTGTGCAACGCTATTTCCAAACGCGCAACCTGCGACCGCGGCAGATCCGGATGCGTTATCGCAAAAGACCACCAAATTCTGGTAACGGGCTACGTGGGAGCGCCCGCGGGACTGCCCCATTGCGATGAAGTTGGACACCAGCTTAAACGGATGATACATGAGGACGGCAGCGTTACCACCCACTGCGTGCGAACCGTGCACGCGGAACAAAACGCCGTCTGCCAAGCGGCCAAGCGGGGCATCGGCATAGAAGGCGCAACGCTCTACTGCAGCATGACGCCGTGCCGTACCTGCGCCATGCTGCTCATCAACTGCGGCATCGTGCGGGTGGTGTGCCGGCGGCGGTACCACGATGCGGAAGATTCCGAAGCAATGTTTGAAAAAGCGGGCGTCTCCCTTGAATACGTGCATGATGAAACGCAGATGTACGACAAGCAATGAAAAAACCCGCCGCGGGTTGAAGCGGGCGTACGCTTTGCGGCCCGCTTTCTAAACCGGTTCCCCCGCAACCCTTCTTTGCAGGCCGCTCAATACGGTTGATACCGCCCACAATACGGCGGCCGTTGCGCCGATCAAAAAGAGCGAATACAGGACGTGAACGTCAAATGCCGTATGATTGACGGTAATCTGGAACCGCAGGGGAACCGTATAATACAAATCAATCAAAAACTGCGGGGTTATGCCGTAGACGCCGGTAAAAAAGAAGTCCGTCTCCCATATCTGATTGCAAAAGCTGAAGACCGCGAAAAGGGGGATGATCCAGCGCATGTTGAGCATCGCGCTCCTCCGGTCAACGACGATGGATTTCGTTATGAAGGCGTAGCCGCAATAGGTTAAAAAAAGGTTGTGCAGCAAGGCCCCTTCCAGCATACGGGACGAGAAAAAGCCCATGCCCAAGGAAGACGGGGCCGCGGCCCCATCGTAAAAGAACCCGATGCAATAGTTTATCCCCCCCGCGATAAGCCCGAAACACATAATATAATTGTCCAGTATCCGGCTCTTGAAAAAACAGCGTATAACAAGATGGATGATAATAATATTACAGACGTTGAGAGGCAGGCGGGCGATAAGGGTAAGCTCCGTAAAGGCGATCAATTTTCAGACCGTAAGGAGCGCCAGACAGCCGGTAATCGCCCCCGTAATAACCGTTCTTTGCCGTTCCCCGTTAAAATAATGGCCCATGACGACTCCGGCATAGGGAAAAAACGCAAGCAGCATAGTCGGCAGAAAGCCGAAGCGGGTAAAGGGATAGTAAAACAAAAACGCTATGCCCTGTAGGATCAGTACCAGCGAAAACAAGCCGTGAAAGGCTATCCGCTTCCCAGTTTGACGCTTTTGACGCCCCTTCTTAGCAAAAAAGGCGAACCGCGCGTACATAACGCCGCCCAAACAAAACAGAGCCGTCAATGACCATGCTACGGCTTTAACCATCTTTTTCACTCCATAATTAACAATTAATGCGGTATTTATGGAAAAAAGAGCGTTTTAGCCCGCTCTTTCCAAGAGTCTGTTCAGAACCGCCATGTTTTGAACGGATCCATACTAAAAAACATATTCTATTTTGTCAACCGGTTCTTTTCCCATTCTCCCCGTTTTCCCAATGCTCCCCCGTTTTCCCCGAAACCGTCCGGCGGGAAAGGCTTGCGGGCCGCCGGACCGGAGCGCAGCGGCTCCGCGCGCCGCTCCGGCGCGTGATGAACGAGCGGCAAAAGCCCTTGCTTTTATAGGGTAAACCATATACACTATATCCCATGACTAGGGGAATTTTTATCGCGGGTAATAACTCGCCCTTATTAACGGCAATAATTATTGAAGCTGCAAAACGGGTGGATCATTTTGCGGCCGCTCTCATTCCTGACGGTTCGGACAGAGTGCCGGCCGTTTCAAGCGCGGAAATGTTACATTGGAATCCCGGCAGCCCCATCGCCGCAAAGACGTTGACCATAGCAGCGGAAAACCGCTTGGGACAAATCAACGAAGCCATTCTGGTATGCGCGCCGCCCGCGTCTTGTAAAGAGAGGGGGCAGCTCAACCACAGCGAGATTGAGGGGTTCGTTCAAGATCAGATCAAGGGGTGGTTTCTCTTGGTAAAAGAGCTTGTCGCGGGTTTTCGGGCAAGAAAAGCGGGCGTGTTAAGCCTCGTGCTTGCCCATACCAATACCGAAAAAGACCTCCTTGCGCCAAGCGGATCAGCTTCGTTCCAAGCCCTCGCCCAGGGGCTGCTGTCCCTTGCCCCCTCGGAATCATTCCAGATTCTGGGCTTCGCTTCTCCTGAAACCGGCGATGATGCGGGTTTCGCCGCGTTTATCTTCAAGGTTATGGAAGAAGGCAATAAAAAAAACAACGGCAGATGGCATAAACTCGGAAAATTAAATTTTTTCGGCAGGTAACAACGGCGGCGCGGGCATTTGACCTCGCTCCCGATCATTTTACGAGGAAAATCTTTTGAAAGACATTGCGGTATATCCGCAGCGTTCCAGTAAAATACGCCGTTGTTTAGTATTAAAAAAATGGAGAAAAATGTAGCAAACATGATGATTATCCTGTCGAAACCTATGAACCCGGCCGCCGAAATGCACTTTCTTGACAATTTCATAGTATTAGTATAGAGTAAGGCTGCATGAGGAAGTTTATGAAAATAGGAACAAAACTAGCGGGCATAATCGCTGGAATTAGTATTGCCGGTATCGGCGCATTAGTCGGTATTACGGCAAACCTTTCACAAAAGCAGATTAGTTCGCTTATCAATCAAAACGCCATTGATATGGCGGAAAAGTATAGCGGCCGTATGAGCGCGTGGATTGAACCGTTAGTAGGCGGGCTTCGTACTTTAACTAAAGCTATGGAACAATACGAACTGATAGATGTTTCTCAGCGCAGAGCGTATTTCGATACTATTTTGAAAGATATCGTCGTATCCAGTCACGATATTGTTGCCGCATGGTGTATATGGGAGCCGAATGCGCTCGACGGGCTTGATGCGGAATATGTCAATACTGTGGGATCGGACGACACCGGACGCTACATTCCCTATTGGTCATCCTACAACGGCAGTCCGGCTACGCTCAGCCACCTTGTAGACTACAATCAAAATGACAATTATTATCAGATACCTTTTAGGAGCGGCAAAGAAACGATTCTTGAACCATATATTTATAAAGTAAATGGGAACGATATGTTCATAACAAGTTTGGCCATTCCCATAAAAAAGAACGGACAGGTGATAGGCGTTGCGGGATACGACATCCCATTGACTGAATTGCAGGAAGCCATTTCCAGAATAAAGCCGTTTGACAACGGGCTGGCGATGCTTTACAGTAACGGCGGTATTGTATCCGCCCACTTTGACGAGTCCCGCGTCGGTAAACATATGGCAAATACGGAACAGGATATAGCCGGTTCTCATTTATCCGCGCTCATAAGCGCGGTAAAAGAGGGGCAGGCTTTTGTTTATAAAACATATTACGCGTCCGCGAAAGAAGACCTCTATGTGTTTGCCATTCCATTCACCATAGGAATTACATCTACGCCGTGGGCTTTTGCTTTAAGCATTTCAAAAAAAGCCATTATGGAGCCCGTATACGGCTTGATCACGCCTATCGTTATAATCGGCCTGCTTTTGGTTGCCGCCGTGTCAATCAGCAGCCTCTTTATCAGCCGTATGATAAGCTCCCCTATCACGCACGTTATGACCATTCTCAAGAGCGTTGCGGAAGGAGATATGACAAAAATGGCCGAAGTCAAATCCAATGATGAAATCGGACAACTCTCGGAGTATCTGAACCAAACGGTGAAAAACGTCGGGGGGTTGGTAAGCGGCATCAAAAAGCAAACCGTGCATCTGTTCCAAACAGGCAACAAACTAGCCGAAAACATGAATGAAACCGCGGCCGCCATCAATCAGGTAACCTCGAATATTCAGAGCATCAAGAATCAGGTGCTTAACCAGTCCGCCGGCGTAACGGAAAGTAATACCACTATGGAACAGGTCGTTGCCAGCATTGAAAAGCTTAGTACCTATGTGGAAAGACAGAGCGACTCGGTTTCGCAATCTTCTTCGGCTATCGAAGAGATGCTTGCCAGTATACAAAGCGTTACGCAAACCTTAATAAGGAACGATGCGAATGTTACCGATCTTGCCGAGTCGTCTGAAGTCGGGCGGGCGGGCTTACAAGAGGTCGCCCTTAATATCCAAGAAATCGCCCACGAATCGGAAGGTTTGCTGGAGATAAACGCGGTCATGGAAAATATAGCGAGTCAGACGAACCTGCTTTCGATGAATGCGGCGATTGAAGCGGCCCACGCCGGAGAAGCGGGAAAAGGGTTTGCCGTAGTCGCGGACGAAATCCGTAAACTTGCCGAAAATTCCGGCGAACAGTCCAAGACCATATCCCAAGTGTTAAAGAAAATTAAAGACTCCATTGACAAGATAAGCAAATCAACCGGTGCGGTACTGCTGAAATTCGAGGCAATAAGCTCCGGAGTAACCACGGTGGCGGACCAGGAAGCGCACATACGGAACGCGATGGAAGAACAGGGCGTGGGAAGCAAAAGCATACTGGAAGCGATTGGACAGGTGAACGACGTAACGCATATAGTGAAAGGTACTTCCGAAGAGATGTTGGGCGGCAGCAAGCAGGTAATTACGGAAAGCCAGAACCTTAAGCGGGTAACGGAAGAGATAACCGGCAGCGTCAACGAGATGGCGGCCGGAACCGAGCAAATCAACCATTCCGTAAATCAGGTGAATGAAATAAGCAAGGATAACAGGGATCAAATCGATATGCTTCTCCAGCAAGTTCAAAAGTTTAAGATCGACTAATCGTTTTGAAGCGCTTTCGGGCGGGTTGCCTGTAAAAGCCAACGTATGGGGGCGCGGGGGAACTAGTTCCCCCGCATCTTTTTCAAAGCCCTGCAGCAAGCCGCCGGGCTTTTTTTGGGGCTAGGTCAGCAGGAGCTAGGTCAGCCCGCTATGGTTTCTATCCATCAGGGGATAATTACGCAATAAAAAGGGAGAAGGGCATTTGTACCTCTTCTCCCTCCTCTTGCCGCCGCGGCGCGCGGCCGGGACTAATTCCACGCAGCGGGAACGTAGACGCGCGTGGAGCGGCGGTAACGTTGCCGTAGCGGCCGACCGAGGCAAACGGATGCCAAGCGCGCCACCGCGCTCGCAGCCTGTACTACCGGCCTGCTGTGTGCCGCCTTCCCTTTTCCAACCCTTTTGTTTGTTCAATTTATCCAATTTATCTTTATCGAGCCTGAATTCGTTTTTACGCTTATATTTTTTGTGGGCGCATCCCCCCCGGTAATCCCTTGTACTGACTTCTTGTCTGAAAGAGGGCTAAACAGTTTTTCGGGAAATGGCGTTGACAAACCGCCGCTCGATGTCTCAGACGAAAACTTTGCGTTGAA
>JAITAN010000211.1 GCA_031284105.1 Treponema sp.
ATAAATGACATAACGACTCCTCTTTCGCCGCGCATGGCGGCGGTTAAAATACCCATGAAGATGAACCGTTCATGGTTGACGATTGGCGTGCGTCCGGTATGGTTTGATAAGGACGCAACATTTTTAGTTAAGAACGCAGTATTTTTAATTAAGAATGGATCGTTTTTAGTTAAGAACACAGTATTTTTAATTAAGAATGAGACGTTTTTAATTAAGAATGAGACGTTTTTAATTAAGAATGAGATGTTTTTAGTTAAGAACGTAGTATTTTTAGTTAAGAATAGGACGTTTTTAGTTAAGAATGAGGCATTTTTATATAAAAAGACTGCGTTCTTGTATAACCATAAGCCGCGCGCGCCTAAAAAAAATATGTTTGTACCATACGGCGAATGAGGCGTGCGGCCGTTTACCGTATACGGCAGCGGCCTTACGGAATCGCTATGCGGCATACGCGCCGGAGGGAGAGAAGGGGATGCAGGCATGGCCGTAAGCATGGGTTTTTTGACGTAAAACAAGAGGCAGGGAACCACGGCCGATGCGGGTGAATGAACCATACTACACTATTGTACTATAAGACGCGGCGTTACGCAAGGGAATGCCGGAGGCGCAGTAAAAACATATCCCGCGGTACGGCGCGCGGGCCGCGGGCGCGGCGGTATGCGTTCCGTACCATGCGCGGCAATAACGCAACGCCTTGGCGCAATATGCAAGCGGAGCCGCTTAAGCGGGCCGCGTATGGGCGAATAGCAGATTCATAGACGCATTCGTTTTACAACTAATGGTGCGTTTACTGTGAAAGATACGGTAGTCCTGTACCTTTAGCGTAAAAGATTCAAGGCGAAAAAGATGAACCCGCGGCCCCGGGCAAACGCCGCATCCGCTGTAACGTACCATCCGGCTGCCGGCCGCGTTCAACGGCAACGTATTGAAGGAAGACTTGGAAACGCCCCCCGTCCATACGCCGTCCGAAAATTTTCCCCGATCACCACCGCTAAACGCCCGGCGTTCATGCGTTCCTTCCGCAATGCCGCGATCCCTCGCGCCGTCCCACGTAAATTTCCCCAATGAGAAAAAGATTCTCCCCACAGCGGCCGGTACGGCGCGCCGGTTTCGGAAAGGGGTCCGCCCATAGGAAGCCGCGCGCACGCGGCACGCTCGGTCGTATGGTTCGGCAAAACCGGCGTTCCGAAAGAGACATAGGCGTTTACCCCCCGCCGCAAAAGGCCCCGCGCCCCCTCAACCGCGCCCGAATACGAATGAAAAACAACGGCCGAAACGTTCTTGAGCCGTTTTGCATGGGCAAAGACCTTGTGCGCGGCTTCGCGTATGTGCAGAACGAGGGGAAGCCCTTTTGCAACGGCCGAATCAAGCCGTTCCGCGAAAAGTTCGCCGTGCGCATTTTCGCTCATGCGGTAATCCGCGCGGCCCGCGTCCCGCGCTGCCGCGTTGAAAAGGCCGCGGCCGGTTTCTCCGGTTGCATCCGGCCCGTTTTCCGCGGCAAGGCCGCGCGGCGTTTCAAGCGAGGGTTTCACCGCATCCGGCTTCACGGCAGGAAGCCGCGGATGAACCGCAAAACACCGTACAACAGTTACGCGGCCGGCCCGTTTCATGGTATTGTTGCGGGCGCGCTCATAGGCGAATCGCTGAGCGAACCGCTGATCAAACCGCCGGACGATTCGATCTTGGAATTCGAATTCTTCCCTGTTCCATGCGCTTGCCGCGCGCCGGGTCAAGCGCCCCTTTTTTGCCGTTTCTTCCATCAAAAGGAGCAACGGAAAAAACCCGCGCAAGATCGCATCTATGGTAATGCGCGTCCGCCGGCATCATTTTCCCCCTGATACGAATCTTTCCTCGGGATTTTCTTTGAAAAAACGCTCGAGGACGCGCCGCATCGCGGGAAGCTCCGTTTCCCGTCCCAACAGCGTCCGTACGTGGTTCGCCCATATGAGGTTGGAACAAAAATAGGCGAAGAAACGCCGGGCCCGGCTTTTATGGAATTCAGGAGGCTGGTACGTAACCAGCATATCAAGAAATCTCATGGCAATATCTTCAAGATCGATCGGGGCCGGAAGGGGCAGTCCGCGCGCCTGCGCAAATACCCACGGTTTCCGCACGGCAATCCTTCCTATCATAACCGCGGCGCACTCAACCGCGCGCCTGTTCATTTCCTCCGCGGACAGGATGTCGCCGTTGCCCGCGACCGGTATTCGTACATGGCTCTGAAGCATACCGACATATTCCCAGCGCGCGCCCCGTTTGAACTTCTCCTTTGCGGTTCGAGGGTGTAAGGTGATCCGTTCAACCCCTTCGGCTTCAAGGCGTTTGCAAAAAGAGACGAGGTAGCCAACATCATCGGAAAAGCCGATGCGGAGTTTCACGCTTAAACGCCGCCGCGTACGCTTCCGCACGCGGGCAATCATATCGCCCGCCTTGTCAATAGAACTCATCCATTGCACGCCGCCGCCCGTTCTGATAATGGGAGGCGCCGAACACCCCATATTAATATCAATGCCCGCGCACTCGTATCTTTCTAAAAAGGACGCGGCATTTGCAAGGTGTTCCACGTTCCCGCCAACCAACTGGTACACGAACTTTTCCGGATCAGGAGCGTTGTCCAGATACCACGATTCGTACTGTCCGCCGCTAATAAGCGCGCCCGCGCTGATCATTTCGGAAAAGTACTCATCGCACCCGCCGAAACCCGCGACAAGTTCCCTAAATGCCCTATGGCTTATTTCAGCCATAGGCGCAAGTAAAAATGGTTTTTTCGTCATGTATCCCCCTAACTTCAACAATAAGAAATCCCCTAAATAGCAAGCGGCACGTTTTATATTTTCTAAAAAGAAGCCGATACTAAAAAGGTAGTATTTTGCCACTTGACAATCAAACATCTATACTATAAAATAACATTAAAGTAGAGGAGTACCCCATGTTAGTAAAGAGTGATGTACCCGGTATCAATGACAAAGAACCGGAAGGTCTTAAGGAAGATGGGACCGCATATCGTGTTCTTATTGTCGATGATTCCATGTTTATCGCAAAACAGCTTGGACAAATCTTCACATCAGAAGGTTTTGAAGTCGCCGGAACTGCCGCCGATGGCGCACAGGGTGTAGAACGGTACAAGGAAATGTATCCCCATATTGATTTAGTGACCATGGATATTACCATGCCGGTTATGGATGGCGTTTCTGCTTTAGAGAAAATACTTGAATTCGATAAAAATGCAGTGGTAATTATGGTTAGTGCATTAGGAAAAGAAGATGTAGTTAAGAAGTCCCTGCTTATGGGGGCTAAGAGCTATATAGTAAAACCCCTTGACCGGAAAAAAGTTTTAGAGCGTGTTGTGTCAATTCTAAAGCGTTAGACATTGTTAGTTAATCGATAGTTTACCGGGTAATATGCCCGGTAAGTTTCTTTTTGTTTTTAAATTTTTTAGAAAGATATTATGTATGTGTGCGTTTGCTATTTCTGATACAGTGTATTGTGTTCATGCCGATATTCGGACAACCGAGCTTTTTGAAGGTATTTGGTCTATCAAAGATGGGGTATCGCTTAATTCCTATGTTGTAAAAAGTGAAAAAATCGCTCTTATCGATCTGGTAAAAGATTGGGAAGAAGCGCCGGCGCAAATTGCCGGGTCTTTAATGTCCATCGGCATAGAGCTTGCCTCTATTGATTACCTGATCTTAAACCACATTGAACCGGATCATACGGGATGGCTCAAGGAATTTCGCGCATTGAATCCGCATTGTGAAATTGTATCTACGGATAAGGGTTGTAAACTGGTTAAATCTCTATACAGGATAGAGACGGGACTACGCGCCGTTAAAGACGGCGATACGCTTGATTTGGGAAAAGGACAGGTGCTTACCTTCATTGAAGCGCCGAATGTCCATTGGCCCGAAACGATGTTTACCTGGCATGAAGCGTCCGGTACGCTTTTTTCCTGCGATGCGTTTGGTTCTTTCGGCGCGCTGGGCGACCGGGTATTTGACGATGCGTTTAATGAGGAAGAACGCGCCTTTTTTGAGAAAGAAACGATTAGATACTACGCGAATATCGTTTCTTCATTCTCGTTTTTTGTAGAAAAAGCGGTTCAGAAAGTAAAACATTTGGCCATACAATGTACCGCTCCGAGCCACGGCATTGTATGGCGGAAAAATCCGCAAAAGATTATCGACTTGTACGTTACGTACGCCTCATACGCAAAGGGTCCTGCGGAAAAGGAAATCGCCGTTATCTGGGGTTCCATGTACGGCAATACCAAAGCGGGGCTTGATGCGGTGATACGCGGCATTAAAGCGGAAGACGTGCCCTACGCCATCCACCGCGTGCCGGATGAAGACGCATCCTATGTGTTGGCGGATGCATGGAAGAGTTCCGCGCTTGTGATCGCCATGCCGACCTATGAATACGCCATGTTTCCGCCTATGGCGTACATTATTGACCTTTTCAAGCGTAAACATCTATTCGGCAAGACCGTGCTGCGTATAGGTTCGTTCGGGTGGATAGGCGGCGCTAAAAAAGAATATGAAGCCGCCATTGAATCCTTAAAATGGACCAGCCTTGAAAGCCGCGAATGGGCGGGATTCCCCTCTCATGAAGACCTCGCCGCCTTGGAAGAGAGCGGCAGACAGTTGGCGCGAAGCGTGAAGCAGCGCTAGATGTAAGAAGAAAGCGGGTTCTTGCCGCTTTTTCCAAGCCAATTCTATCAAAGATAAACTATCCGCCATCATGGAAATCGAATCGCCGCTAAAAGAGCGGGGTATTAGACTCATTCGAATAAAGGTTTTGCCCATATCTATAGCGCGTACTTGGATGGCGTCCAAGGATACGCCGATTGAGCGTACCGCCGCAGGAACCGCCATTGACAAGGCAAAAGCCGCAAACATTCCATGGGAAAATCGTCTTCTTCAATCGTAAGCCTGAAAATTGAATTCCCCCGATTGAACGGACAGAGAGTTAAGCATGGGGCGTGTTCACACAAGGCAACGCAATACAAATACACGCGAGATAGATACAAGCGGAAAAGATGCGAGCCGGCTTGTCATAGCGGGTGCAAATCCCTCGAAATCCCTTGAGCCGCCGGAAAAAGCCTTCCTCCTCTTTCCGCCTTTTAGAGAGTTCCTTGTCATATTCCCACCGGCGAACCCGCTTCCGTTTCGGCGGCGCCACCAGAGTATACCTCAACTCTCGCGCCGTAACCCGTGGCCGCTCGTCTTCATACGCCTTCTCCGGTAACAGAGTACCCGTATGCTCCCGTGTTCCGGCGGTCTTCAGAAACACCCGTCCTTCCGTCGCGTCCGGTTCGTTGCCTCCCGACGGCCCGAAGGCAACCGGCCTTCTATCCCCCGCCGTGAGAACGGGTATCTTCGCGTTCCATCCTCCCCGCCTCTTCCCTATCGCCTGTTTGCCGTTCTTTTTCCGCTCCATGCGGCGGCCGGATGTGTTTTGCCTGTTGTTGAATCAAGAGCGCATACTTCCCCCGATACGAGTCCCCTTTCCCCGGCCAATACTTTATACACCCATTCCAACACTCCTTTTTCCGCCCGTCGGCTCAACCGGACTGGGAGAAAGAAGAATTTTTACCGGAGAGTTTAAGGAACGGAACTTGCCCTGAAGACGGATCGGAAACGGTCTTGCCCAAGAGCTTGGCATTGACCGGAATATGCCGGCACGGTGGAAGCGGGAGATGAAGCGGGCGAAAGGGGAGCGACGAAAGCCTTCAGCGGCAGAGGAAATGCCCGGGATGGAGAGACGGCTCGGTTACAGAAGGAAATGCCGACCTGCGGGAGACGAATGAAATATTAAAAAAAGCAGTAGCCATCTTCACTATACAAAATCCCCGCTAGCGACGTACCTGTTCATGCGGCGGTATCAAGGACAGTACTCCGTTACGAAAATGACTAGGGAAGCGCTGATAAAACCGAAAAGGGAGGAGTAGAATAAGAAGCATGGAAAAGCAACAAACAGTTACGGATATAGAATATGGAAAGAGAAAACAGATAAGCCGGTGCGAAGTATTTGTGGATACTATGGAGCATCTTGTACCGTGGAAAAAACTTGAAGAGCAAATACGCCCCTCTTATTTTCAAGGAAAACGCGGACGGCCGCCGAAAGGGATACAACCCATGCCGAGAATGCATCCGCTGTAGATATGCTTCAACTTGGCAGATGAGGGAGTGGAAGAGCATATTTACGACGGTTACGCGATGAG
>JAITAN010000107.1 GCA_031284105.1 Treponema sp.
CTAAGGCTGGAGGGACGCCTCCCCTAAGGCTGGAGGGACTTTGCTTCGCAAAGTCCCTCCAGCCGGTTGCATTAGACGCTTTCGGACTGGGCCGTGAGTTTGAACTCAGAACGCACTTCTAGACTAGGTCGGCAACCTGTCCCGAACCATCGAACCCTATGAAAAGGTATACATCGGAGGGGTAATTGCATTTCGTTTTATCAGATGGCTCGACACTATACAAACGCCGCTTTCAACAGCAGACTTTTCCATTTCCACTTAACCGGGCCTTGTTTTGCCCGCTCGGAAAGCGTTTTCTTTATAGTAAAAAAATCTTCATCACCCATTTCCCGCGCGATGAAAGCGCCCCAGCTCGATTTTCCCTTGTCGAACCACGCCGCTATGTCGCGCTCCGTCAGGAGGCGATCTTCTTCCTGATCGATAGGCGTGACGGCAACGGAAAAACCGGCTTCCGTGAAAGCGGCTTCGAGCATTTGCGCGTTCCAGAGCAACTCCGGCTTGTTTTCATCAACAGCGAAGAATGTCCGTTCCGCTTCCGCAAGTTTTCTTATCATTTCATCCGGAACGGTCTCAAGGAGATGGGCAATTTTTCCGCCAAGCGCAGGCGGAGATTGTAAAGTAACGACAATGCCGCCGGGGGCAAGCAGGGCGCGGCTTGTACGGGCAAATTCGCTGAAAACCGCCGCGCCGCCGCGGCTATGCCGCCACGGTTCTCGCGACAGAATACAATCGAACTGCGTGCAGGAGAACGCGGCTTCGACTTGGTCAGGCAGAGGGATGCCGCCTACCCATATAAGAGGACGTTCAGTTTCGTCAAGGGTTGAGGCATACCCAAGCAGAGCGGACTTTGCCGCTTCATCGTGTACGCAGGCAACGGATAAGCCTTCGGGAGCGCGGCGAAGGGCTTCCCAGAGAAGGAGTCCGTCATCCGCATTGGCGATAAGGATGCGGCTGTGGCGCCGAATGGTACACTGTTCCAGAATGAGGTCTCTGTCCCGCAGGAGCAGGGCGCTTCTACCGCCGGAAAGCCGCTTGAACCAGCCTTCTCTGCCCTTTGACGCCGCGGACCACGTGAGCGCATTTTCACGCTTATCGTCTCCGAATATGACCGCGGCTTGAATTTCCCGCTTACGGATCACTTCTTCCCGAATTGCACCCTCGTAGCCGCTCTTTGACGGCGTATAAAAGATTTTTCCCCGCAATGCCCCAGGCAGGTACTGCTGCGCGGCCCAGTGATCGCGGTAGGCGTGCGGGTACATGTAGCCTTCCCCATGCCCCAAACTTTCGCCGTCACGGCTCGCGTCCCGCAAGTGGTTTGGGACTTCCGCATCTTCCTTTTCAACTTCCTTCATGGCATCGAAAAAAGCCAGCGCAGAGTTAGACTTGGGCGCGGTTGCCAGGTAAAGGCAGGCATGGGTAAGGGGAAAATTGCCTTCGGGAAAGCCGATGCGATCAAAGGCCGTAGCGCAAGAAATAACTACCGAAAGCGCGTGCGGATCGGCTAACCCCACGTCTTCGCTTGCAAGGATTATCATGCGCCTGAAAATGAAAGACGGATCCTCTCCGGCTCTCACCATTTTTGCAAGCCAATACAAGGCGGCATCAGGGTCGCTGCCCCGCACGCTTTTTATAAACGCGCTGATGGTATCAAAATGGTAGTCGCCGTCACGGTCATACAGTACGGCTCTGCGCTGTATGCTCTGTTCCACGGTTTCAAGGCTCACGTAAATGCCGGTATTTTCGGGCGGCATCCATCGGGTCGGTGTGGTTTCAACGGCAAGTTCAAGCGCATTGAGAAGGCTTCGTGCATCCCCGCCCGCTACTTCTACGAGATGATCCAGAGCGCCGGCTTCAAATGTTACCCGCCATTTACCATAGCCGCGTTCCTTATCCGCGAGTGCGCGCAGCGCGGTCTCAAAAAGGTCTTTCCTCTCAAGGGACTTGAGCTGGAAAATACGGCTTCGGCTTACTAGGGCGCGGTTTACCTCGAAAAATGGGTTCTCGGTGGTTGCGCCGATAAGAATAATGGTACCATTCTCCACCCACGGAAGGAGCGCATCCTGCTGCGCCTTGTTCCACCGGTGAACTTCATCAACAAAAAGAATCGTCCGTGTACCGTAGAGGTTTCTGCGTTCTGCCGCCCTATCGACGGCTTCCCGCGCGTCTTTGATACCGGTAAGCACCGCGTTGAGGCTTTCAAATGTGGATTTTGTGGTATTGGCGATGACACGCGCAAGACTAGTTTTGCCGGTTCCCGGCGGGCCGTAGAAGATAAGCGAAGATATTCTATCTGCCTGAATGGCGCGGCGCAGAAGCCGTCCCTGCCCCACGATGTGATCCTGCCCGATGATGTCGTCCAAGGTACGCGGACGCATACGGTCGGCAAGGGGTCCCGCGTCTTGATTGCCGGCGCTGAAAAGCTCGTTCAGCGGGATGCCTCACTCTTCGGCGTTCCAGACCTCTTCATTTTGGCCCTGGTGGGTACGGTATGACCATAGACCATTCTTCATGGTGGAAGCGAAAAGACTGCTGTCCTGCATCTGGTACAATGAAGTTACAACATGCAGCCCTAGGGTAGATGTGTACCTGTCGGTATTTGATACGGTCGTAGGGGCGGAGGCTCCGGGCCATCTCAAACCAAGATTATTAGGATCCAAAGACCTGTCCGATGTAAGCAAAATTTCTCTGTATCCGTTTATCGTTGAATAAATCCCCCCCTGAACGCCTACAAGCAGAAGGTATGCCGAGTCATCACGCCATATACCCATTGCGCCTGAAAATGTATTACTTGTAGAGTGGACCTCGAAACCGTTTGAATCACGGTGAAGAAACTCGCCGTCTCTGCCGACCGCTACGATTGTATCCTTGACCGCGAGCATTCCGATAACGGCTTTTCTGTCGGTTCCCGAAACCGGACCATCAAGAGACAAGGATGTTTCATTTAAGGATGTTTCATTTAAGGTATAAATGCCTTTATTAACAACCGCTACATAATACGTACCATTCGGAGTTCCATCTATGTTGTATGCGGCGCCCGTTACTATATTTTCTTTTGATACATTCGGTATCAGGGAGTTGGAAGAAAAACCAGCAGCATCACCCTTTTTATAAAAAAACAGTCCGTTTTCGGTCGAGGCGAATATATATCCCGTCCCGTTCCCATCCTCCGTCCCGCGTATAGTTTGTATGATACCGCCGCCGGTAAAAGAAATGAGTCTACATTGAGCGCGTTCATAGCCGCTTTCATAGACGTACACCTCCGTCTTTCTAATAGGCTCGCCGATAAGCGCATAGAGTGATGTTCCATCACTCGCGATCTCCATAATACTGCCCGGCGAAGCGATGGGAGTCCATTTGCCGCTCTTGTACGAGTGAAGAGATCTGCCAAACCGGCTCGCAACGTACATACTCTCCCCTACCTCGACGATGGCGGTCGGATTTCCTTTGATTCTCGGCTC
Source organism: Treponema sp. (assembly GCA_031284105.1). Classification (GTDB taxonomy): domain Bacteria; phylum Spirochaetota; class Spirochaetia; order Treponematales; family Breznakiellaceae; genus JAIRKH01. The sequence continues at coordinate 3,459 of JAITAN010000107.1, forward strand.
CGTGGGTTCCACTTCCTGAGAAATTGCATAAAATATGGGATATTGATCGCAGGAAAAAAATAAAACCGCCGCAAGAATAACTATTATAGACCTAATGTTCATATCATACATCCTATAATCATCATACTAAAAATGATACCGTGCCGACAACGATATTTCAAGAAAATGCCCGGTCATATCTTTTCTGCGCTCGCTTGTCCATTCAGGAATAAGCCACCATCCAAAGTTTAATCCGAAAGACCAATCGGGATTCAACCGGAAAAAACCGGAAAGCATAGGTTTCAGAAATAACCCAAAATAATCGGTCTCAAGGTACTTCTGGGTAGCTCCGCCGACCATAAGAGAGACGGGAATTTCAAACCGTAGATTTTTAATAGAAAAGGTGAATTGATACCCTGCGCGTAGTCCAAAAGGAACAAGGTACAGCATATTTTCCCCGATGGTTCCCGCAAACATCCCGCCGGCTTCACCACCCACAAAAAACCGCGGGGCAAGGAAGTAGTTGTACGATAAATGCCCCCCGCCTCCTACATTGGTATGCGTACCATCCGGTACGATTCCTTGATCATTGGTGTAAAAAAGGGGGAGAACGGCTCCCAACGTAAAAGAGAATGTTTGCTCGCCTCTTGAATACAGGGACGGCAGCACGCCTTCATACTCATCGGACGGAACTTCCTCTTCGGAATTTTCTTCAGGTTCTCCTTCCTGAGCAAACACGGATAAGCCGGAAAAGAACAACAGACACCATAAAAATAAAAAGGCGAAAGCCTTTTGCATTGATTACTCCTGTAAAAAACCTATACCATGACAACAAACGGCGTTTTACAATAGTTACGGATACTTCTAAAAACGGGCGCACCCTTACCGCAAACGCATAGTTAGAGTATACTATACAAAGATGAAATTTACTAGACCAATAAAAAAACCGGTTATCATCGTTTTTATGAAAAGGGTTTCATTCTTTTTCTTGGTGATGTGCCTCCTCCTGCTCCTGCTGTATATTCTGGGTAATACCCAAGACTTTATGGACAAAACGGTACGTATGCTGCTCGGCATAACGGTAACCGCCGGCATCTGCCTTACCTTCTCATCTGTGATAGGCATTTTTTTCACGGTACTGATGTTTTTCTCGGGTAAATTCCGCCATATGGGAGAACTCGTTACCTACGCGCCGTTGCTTCTGTTCGGCATAATCGCGGCGGTTTTTTCATCATCGATTCTGATATTGGCAAACGGATTGTGAGTTTTTCACTTTACAATGTTCTATTCTGTGCTATACTTCTTTTTATGAACATTAATAAGAAATCTTTCGGGGTGCTTTCCAACGGGAAAAAAGTCGAATTATATACGCTGTCAGCCGGAGAATTGTCCCTCTCCATTAGTACGCTGGGCGCAACGCTCACGTCCCTGTACGTGCCGTCCCGGAAAACCGGTATCGAAGATATTCTCCTCGGCTATTCAACGCTGGGCGGCTATGCCGCGGATACGGCATTTCTCGGCTTTACCATAGGGCGTTTTGCGAATCGTATCCGTGGGTCCCGGTTCACGATTGGCGGCAGTACCTACAATCTGCCTAAAAACGAAGGGGAAAATTGCCTCCATGCGGGATTAAAGAATTTCGGCAGACAGGTTTGGTCCGCGGAAAAATACGAGGATAAAGACGGCGTGTATGTACGCTTTACACTGAAAAGTCCCGATAATGATGAAGGTTTTCCGGGAAACCTCAATGCCGTGGTGAGTTACGGTCTTACGCGGTCAAACGAGGTGGTCGCCATGTACGAGGCCGCGGTTGATTCCCTGTGTCCGGTAAACCTTACCAATCACGCCTATTTCAACCTTGCGGGAGAAGGACGCGGAGACGTGCTTTCCCACGAGTTGATCATCCATGCGTCCGAATACCTTCCTGTTGATGAACACAATATTCCGACCGGCGAACAGGCGAAGGTGGAGCTTACGCCTTTTGACTTCAGGGTTTGGAAGACAATCGGCAGGAACATAGGGGAGACGGCTCGCGGTTACGATCATTGTTACGTGATAGACGGCGCTCCCGGCAAATTGCGCCCCGTAGCCGAAGTATTTGAACGCACATCAGGCAGACTCATGCGCGTATACGCAACCCACCCCGGCGTCCAGTTCTATACCGGCAACTATTTGAACAACATAGCGGGAAAGGCCGGTTCCTTCTATAATACCCATGCAGGTTTCTGCCTTGAGACCCAGCACTTTCCGGATTCACCGAATAAACCCCAGTTTCCGCCATGCATCTACGGCCCGGACAAAGATTATGCGGAAAAGGCGGTGTTCCGGTTTGAGTGGTAGTGCGCTCTAGCGCGGCGCGGCGGCCGTCATGCCCGCGCTTATTATTCCGTTAACAGGTTATACGCTTGTTGAGGCGTTTCGGCACTAAGAAGTCCGTCCCGCAGGCATTTGTTTTTGAGGCGGCGGCTGAAAAATGACAAGGCTTGCAAATAATACGTGTGTTGATTGTAAGCGGCCGCGATCATAAACAAGAGCCGTACCGGTTTGTCATCAAGCGCGTGGAAGTCGGAAATGTCCGTACGGCTTATACCCACAGAAACAATTAAATCCGTTACCGAAGCGAGCCGTACATGGGGAATGGCAATGCCTTCCCCTATAGCGGTACTCATAAGGTCTTCGCGCTTTAATACTTCGGCTGTCAGCTCTTGACGATCTCTCACCTGTGGGGCAAGCGCAAGATTCTCCGCAAGCGCGGAAAGGGCATCGCGTTTGTTTGGGTAATTAAGAAACATAACGCGACCGGGAGAAATAATGGTCTCAATATGTATAGCGTCTGACTTGGGCGGCGGGGCGGAAAACCGGTTATCAATCCACCGCTCTATATCAACACGTCTAAACCGCCATACCGAACCGATCTTGACCGCGGGAATTTCACCTTTCTGCGCCCAATTATAAACGGTATGTTCGGAAACGCGCAGGTACTTTGCCACTTCTTCTATGGTTACTATATCTCCATCCATCATACATAATCTCCTACCCGTATAATACATAAAACATAAGAAATGTCAAGAAACGAGCGAATTTTCCAACGCGGTCTTCCCGCAAACGTTTATTCCTTCGCAATTATCCCAAGAGGTATACCTGATACTCCATTTTGCCCGTCGCCTATAATAATGCCGCAAGGTCTGACCTGTCAATACTGATTTACCATACTGATCTTGAATTGAGGATAATGTTCGCATCAGCGGCGGGATTAGTACCGATAGGTCTGACCTGCCAGGAGGTCTGATCTGCCTTGC